>DASUIC010000043.1:0-29976 GCA_036273215.1 Sphingomicrobium sp. | reverse complement strand
CTCGACGTGTTCGAATTGACTCCGGTGGATTTCGACCAGCAGCCGCGATGAGCGACGCTGGATTGCTGGCCGATCCCGCGGAAGTGCGGGCGATCCTGATTGCGTCGGCGCAGGCGGGGCAGGCGATCAGCTATTCGGAAGTACTCGAGCTGCTCGGGCATCATTTCACCCGGCCCAAGATGCGGCAGCTGTGCAAGGTGCTCGCCTACGTCGACGATGAGGCGGAGCAGCGCGGTGAGCCGGAGCTTGCGGTGCTCGTGGTGCGGCACTCGGACGGGCTTCCGGGGCAGGGCTGGTGGGTCGGCGGGGCCAAGAAGCACGGCTACACCGGGCTGTGGGAAGGGCCCAGGGCCGCGAAGCTGATTCGTAAGGTGCAGAACCAGGCGTTCGATTATTGGGCGGGACGCGAGGCTTAGCATTCGCTAATCGGCCGCCGTGACCGAAGCGCGCACCTTCACCGTGTCCGAGGACGACGACGGGATCCGGCTCGACCGCTGGTTCAAGCGGCACATGCCCGACGTCAGCTTCAACCTCGTGTCGCGCTGGGCTCGGACGGGGCAGCTGAGGCTCGCCGGCAGGCGAGCGGTGCCCGGCGACCGGATCGAGGCGGGGCAGGAGATACGCGTCCCGCCGACCGAGCCGGCGCCCGCACGATCCGCTCGACCGCGGCCGAGGCGAGAGCCGCTGACTGGCGACGAGGAGCAGTTCGTCCGCGACATGGTGATCTATGAGGACAAGGGCGCGTTCGTGCTCAACAAGCCGCCTGGGCTTGCGACCCAAGGGGGAACCAAAACGACGCAACATCTCGACCGGCTGCTCGACGGGCTCGCCGACGAGGGCGGACGACCGAAGCTGGTGCACCGGCTGGACAAGGATACGTCGGGCGCGCTGCTGGTCGCGCGGACCGCGCGGTCTGCGGGGCATTTCGCAAAGGCTTTCTCCGGCCGCACCGCGCGCAAGGTCTATTGGGCGCTGGTCGTCGGCGTGCCCGATACAGCAAGCGGGACCATGGATGCGCCGCTCGCCAAGCAGCCGGGCACGGGCGGCGAGAAAATGCATGTCGACCTGGAGAACGGCCTTCCGGCGAAAACGCGCTGGCGGGTGATCGACCGCGCGGGCAATCGTGCAGCCTGGGTCGAGCTCCAGCCGCTCACCGGCCGCACTCACCAGCTGCGCGCGCACATGGCGGCTCTCGGCCACCCGATCGTGGGCGACGCAAAATATGGTGGTGCGGAGGCCTTTTTGACCGGGGGCATCAGCCGCAAGCTCCACCTCCACGCACGCCGGATCCGGATCGATTCACCGGAAGGCGGCGCGATCGACGTCACCGCCGAGCTTCCGGCGCACATCGGCGAAAGCCTGGCGATGCTCGGCTTCGATGCGAGCGCAGGCGATACGCTGCCGATCGAAGACAAGCCGGTCCATTCGGCCGAGGCAAAGCAGCGCAAGATCAGCGCGGCGGCAAAATCGCGGCGACGCGAACGGCGCGGCGAGCGCCGGGCGCGAGGCTCGCAGGCGAGAAGCAAACGGCGGTGAACCGGCTGGCGGTCTTCGATTGCGACGGCACGCTCGTCGACAGCGGCGCGACCATCTATCGCGCGCTTTCCGTCACGTTCGTGCAGAATGGGCTCGACCTTCCGCCGCCCGAAATTTCACGCAAGGTCATCGGCCTCAGCCTGGCGGAAGCGATGGCGAAACTCCTGCCGGACGCCATCGGCGAAGAGCATCTGCGGCTGGCGGAGGAGTATAAGCGCGCCTTCTGGCAATTGCGCGCCGCGGGCGAAGTCGAGGAGCCGTTGTTCGACGGCGTACTCGATCTGCTCGATGCTTTGGAGGAGGATGGGTGGCTGCTCGCCGTTGCAACGGGGAAGTCGGACCGGGGACTGAGACATTGCCTTGAGCAGCACGACATTCACGCGCGGTTCGTGTCGTTGCAGACCGCCGACCGGCACCCGTCGAAGCCGCATCCCTCAATGGTCGAGCAGGCCATAGTCGATGCCCATGCGGCGCCGACCACCACGATCGTGGTTGGGGATACGAGCTTCGACATGGCCATGGCTGTTGCCGCCGGAGCGACGGGTATCGGGGCCGGCTGGGGCTATCATGAGGCTCGCGAGCTGGTCGACGCCGGAGCGGTTGCCGTCTCCGAACGGCCGCTCGATGTGCTGGAGCTCATTCGGGAGCATGCGAATGGACGAGGATGACGTCTGGCGGAAGCGGCTGCTGATCTACACGCTGGTGCGGCTGATCGGTGTGGCGATCGTCGGGCTCGGCGTGGCGATCGTTTACTCGAACCTGTTACGGCGTGGCGGATGGCCTCAGGTTGGAGCCATCGTCGCGATCGTCGGAGTGCTTTTCTTCTTCATCCCGCGCCTGCTCCACCGCTCGTGGAAAGAGCAAGACAGAAGCAAGGAATGAAGCGCTTCTGGAAGGACGTCGCGGTCGAGGCCGAGGGCGGCGGCTGGACGGTCAAGCTCGATGCCCGTGCGGTGCGGACTCCCGCACGTGCGCCGCTGGTCGTAGCAACGGAAGCGTTAGCGGAAGCGATTGCAGAAGAATGGCGTTTGGAGGGAGAGGAGATCGACCCGCGAGCGATGCCGCTCACCGGTCTTGCGAATGCTGCGATCGACCGCGTCGCGCCCCACCGCGAAGCCTTCGCCGCGGGTGTCGCTCGTTATGCCGAGGCCGATCTCGCCTGCTACCGCGCCGAGGGGCCGCCCGCGCTTGTTCGATGGCAGCAGGAGAGCTGGGACGCGCTGCTCACCTGGGCGAGGCGGCGCTACGATATCGATTTCTGCACGACGTCCGGGCTGACGCACGTCGACCAGCCGCGGGCGACGGTCGAGCGGCTAAGTCACGCCGTTGCAGCGCTCGATCCTTTCCGCCTCGCAGGCCTGTCCCCGCTGGTCACGATCGGCGGCTCGCTCCTCGCGGCGCTCGCCGTTCTGGAAAGGGCGATCACGGCCGAAACCGCGTGGGCCTCGGTCAGCATCGACGAGCGCTGGCAGCTGGAGCAATGGGGCGCCGATGCCGAAGCCCAGAAAGCTCTCGAGAATCGTGGGCGTGACTTCCTCGCGGCGGCGCGGTTTCTCGACCTGCTGGGTTAGTGGGCAAGGCCCAGCGAACGGGTGAAGCGCACCAGGTTGGTCTGGCGCCGGGTCTTCAGCCGTTCGGCAGCGACGATGGCCTGGACTTCGGCGAGGCACTCGTCCGTATCGCGGTTGACGAGCACATATTCATATTCGGGCCAGTGGCTGATCTCCGAGTCCGCTCGAGCCATCCGGTCGCCGATCACCTCCTCGGTGTCGGTGCCGCGAGCCCTCAGCCGCCGCTCCAGCTCCCCCATCGAGGGCGGCAGGAGAAAGATCGAGACGAGGTCCTCGCCCATCGCCGCCTTGAGCTGCTGCGTGCCCTGCCAGTCGATGTCGAACAATATGTCGCGGCCTTCGCGAAGCGCCTCTTTCACGGGCTGTTTGGGGGTTCCGTAGCGGAAGCCGAACACCGGCGCCCATTCGACGAACTCGCCTGCTTCGATCATCCGGTCGAACTCGGAATCGGCGGCGAAATCATAATCTACGCCCTGAACTTCGCCCGGCCGCTTGGGTCGGGTGGTCGCCGACACCGACATCGTCACTTCCCTGTCCGCCGCGAGCAGCATCCGGGAGATCGTGGATTTGCCGGCGCCTGAAGGCGAGGAAAGCACGATCAGCAGGCCCCTGCGCTGGCGGGTCGGCTGGTCGCTGTCCGGATCCATGGCCGCTCATGCTTCGGTCGAGCCGTGGCCGTCAAGCGACCAGATGTTGCGCCGCACAATATCGGCATTGAAAATGCTGCGTCGCACCCTATATTGTGCACCGCAACAATAATTCGGAGGAGTGATCGATGGCAGACGAAACGAAGGTTGAAGCGCAGGCTGCAGCGGAGGCTCCGGCCAAGGTCGCGGAGACCGTCGCGAACACTGTCGAGACGATCGCCAAGGAAAGCGCAAAGACTGCGCAGCGGACCCGCGCCGCGACGGCTCGCGCCGCGAAGCGCGAAGCGGTTGCAGTGAAGAAGGCGACCCGCCGAACCGCTCGCAAGACCAACACTGCCCGGCGCAAGAGCGCGGCCGCGGCGAAGGAAAGGATTGAGACCGTGACCAACAGCAATTTCTTCAACGGCTTCGACGCCGTCCCGGCGTTCGCGCCCTTCCAGAGCCTCTTCGCCGAGGCGAACGACCGCAGCCAGGAGCTCGCAAAGAAGAGCCAGAAGGTGGCCGAGGAACTCGCCGATCTCGCCCGCGCCAACGTCGAGGCAGTGGTCGAGGCGAGCCGAGTCGCCGCCGAGGGCGCCCGCTTGATCGGCCAGGACGTGATCGCCAAGCAGCGTGACAGCGTCGAGCAGGCCGCGGACGCGATCCGCTCGCTCGCCGAGGCCAAGTCGCCGACCGAATATCTGCAGCTTCAGGGCGAGTTCGCCCGCGCCTCGTTCGACCGCGCGGTCGCCGAGACTTCGAAGCTGACCGAATCGCTGGTCAAGCTCGCCGGTGAGGCGTTCCAGCCGCTTTCGAACCGCGCGACGGCCAATGCCGAGCGCTTCAACACGCTCGTTGCCTGACCCTCTCCCCTCCTAAAAGTCAGGGCAACGACTTGTGGCGGCCGCTCCCGGTTGGAGCGGCCGCCAATTTTTTAGCCCGCTGCTGCTAATAACCGCCTTGCCGCGTTTTCGCGGCTTGCCATATTTTAGAGCGCAATGATTTCGCGTGTGATCAGGATGGCCAACGGCCCAGACGATGACGGCCTCGACGAGATCGAGACCGGAGTTGCGACGCGCACCCGGCCCAAGACCAAGAAGCCATCCAACTACAAGGTGCTGATGCTGAACGACGACTACACGCCGATGGAGTTCGTCGTGCTCGTCCTCCAGCGCTTCTTCTCGATGGGCATCGAGGATGCGACGCGGGTCATGCTCCAGGTCCACCAACAGGGCGTCGCCGTGTGCGGCGTGTTCACCTATGAGGTGGCGGAGACCAAGGTCACGCAGGTGATCGACTTCGCGAGAGAGAACCAGCACCCGCTCCAGTGCACGCTGGAGAAGGCGTAGCCTAGTTCCTCCCCGGAACGGGGAGGTGGCAGCCGTAGGCTGACGGAGGGGGCCCGCGTTCGTCGCGGCGGCTCGTCTGTGGGCCCCCTCCACCAGCTTCGCTGGTTCCCCTCCCCGTTCCGGGGAGGATTGCAGCGTTGGCGACTCCCGCTAAACCCCCGCGCCAATGGACAGCATCTGGATCAAGGGCGGGGCGACGCTCAAGGGCGAGATCCCGATCAGCGGGGCGAAGAACGCGGCGCTGACGTTGATGCCGTGCGCGCTGCTCACCGAAGACAAGCTGACTCTGCGCAACCTGCCGCGCCTCGCGGACGTGGACACGTTTGCGCACTTGCTCAATCAGCTCGGGGTCTCGACCTCGGTCGCGGGAGTGAAAAAGGGCGAGATCGGGCGGCGGATGACCCTTCAGGCGGACGAGATCGTCTCGACCGTCGCGCCCTACGACATGGTCCGCAAGATGCGCGCTTCAGTGCTGGTGCTGGGCCCGATGCTGGCCCGGATGGGCGAAGCGACCGTGTCGCTGCCCGGCGGCTGCGCCATCGGCGACCGCCCGATCGACCTGCACCTCAAGGCCCTCGAATGCATGGGCGCGGAGATCGAGCTCACCGCCGGCTATGTGAAAGCGAGCGCCCCCAAGGGGCGGCTTCCGGGCGGCGACTTCAGCTTCCCGGTCGTCTCCGTCGGAGCGACCGAGAATGCCGTCATGGCGGCAGCGCTCGCGAAGGGCAAAACGCAGCTGTTCAACGCCGCGCGCGAGCCCGAGATCGTCGATCTCTGCAACCTGCTCGTGGCGATGGGGGCGAAGATCAGGGGCATCGGCTCCTCGCACCTGGTGATCGACGGAATCGAGGCGCTTCACGGCGCCGATTACGAGGTAATGCCCGACCGGATCGAGGCGGGGAGCTATGCCTGCGCAGCCGGGATGACCGGCGGGTCGCTCGACCTCATCGGCGCGCGGCCGGAGGACATGCAGGCGACCCTCAACGCGCTCGCCCAGTGCGGGCTGATGGTCGAGTTCCACAACCGCGGGATCAAGGTCAGCGCCGACGGCGGCCTCAAGCCGCTCGCGCTGTCGACCTCGCCATTCCCGGGTTTCGCGACCGACATGCAGGCGCAGTTCATGGCCATGCTGTGCCTCGCCGAAGGCGACAGCTTCCTCGAGGAGACGATCTTCGAGAACCGCTACATGCACGTGCCGGAGCTCAGGCGGATGGGTGCGGACCTGGACATCCACGGACGCTCGGCGATCGTCCGCGGGGTCGAGGGGCTGACTGGAGCAAGCGTGATGGCGACGGACCTGCGCGCGTCGATGAGCCTGGTGCTCGCCGGGCTCGCCGCCGAGGGGGAGACGGAAGTGCTGCGGGTCTATCACCTCGATCGCGGCTACGAGCGGCTCGAGGAGAAGCTCAGCGCAGTTGGAGCAACAATCGAGCGGCGGAGCTCTGATTAGAGGTTCTTCACGAAGCGGATGCTCGTCCGCTCGTAACCCATGTGCCGGTAGAAGGCGTGTGCCTCGACGCGGCGATCGTTGCTGGTCACCTCGACCAGCTTGCACCCGCGCTTTCGGCACCACTCCTCGGCCGCTTCGACCAGCATCCGGCCGATTCCGCGTCCTTGAGCTTCTTCGGCAACGACCAACGGGGAAATGCGACCGACCGGTGCATCGCGGTGGACCATGGTCGAGCGATGGACACCGCAGAGGCCGACGACGTGCCGGTCGAGCGTCGCAACGAGTGGCGGTTCGCCCGACTTCTTCATTGTCGTGATATTTCTCCGAACGGATTTCTCGTCGATCTCGTGGCCGAGATAGCGGATCAGCTCGACCAGGCGAGGCGCGTCGCCTGGTTTGGCGTCCCGAATGACCGGTTTTGGTGGCGGCTTTGGCTTGAGTGCGGGCTTGGGCTCGGGTTCGTCGTTCGCCGCCGGACGAGGCGCACGAGACTTGCCCGTCCGCTTGCGCTGCGGGGCGGCGACGTCGAGCGAAGCGCCCCAGTCCCGTTCGTTGAGCTTGCGCAAATAGGCTTCGACCTCTTCGGGCTTCGCGGTCGGGCCCTTCGAGTCCATGCCGAACACCGTCTTGCCCGACTTGTCGGTAAGTCCAACCTTGCCGAACCGGCGCTTGGTCGGGGTGCGGACGCGCGACCGCACGAGCTTGAGGCCGCGGTTGCGCGCCGCCTCCGCCAGATTGTCGAGGCCAGGCTCGCTCACAGCTTGTCCAGGACGAAGAGAACCAGTCCGACGAGACCGCCGACGACGGTGCCGTTGATCCGGATGTACTGGAGGTCGCGTCCGACCGCCGCCTCGAGCCGGGCCGTCACCGTCCGGGCATCCCAGCCGCGGATGGTCTCCGAGACTAGCTTGACGATCGAGCCGCCGTAGCTTGCCGCCATTCCCACCACGGCCCGGCGCGCGAACTGGTTGATAGCGGCGCGTATTCGCCGGTCCTTCTCGAGCGTTCCACCCATCGATTTCAGCACCTCGCCCAGCTTGCCGGCCATCACCGCGTCCGGATTACGAGCGGCGCGGATCACCGCCTCGCGGCCCTTTTGCCAGATCGTGTCGAGCCACAGGCTGACCGACTTGTTGTCGAGCAGCTGGTCCTTGATCGCTTCGACCCGCGCCTGGGTCTCGGGCCGGGTCTGAAGATCGTTGGCCAGCTGGGCCAGAGCCTCCTCGACCTTCAGCCGCACCGGGTGCGCGGGGTCGGTCGACATTTCGGCGGTGAGCTTGCGCAGGCCGTCGATCACCGCGTTCGCCAGTTTCTCGTCGAGTCCGGCGAGCTTCAGCACCCAATTGGCCTTCTTGCGGACCATATCGCGGATCAGCTGCTCGTTGGCGTCGAGCGCGCGCGCAGTCCAGCGGATCGCGGCTTCGAGCATCGGCACGTGCCGGTCCTCGTTGATCGCCGAGGCGAGCGCGTGGCCGAGCAGCGGCGACACTTCGGTCCGCCGCAGCCGCGCTGCGATCGCGCCTTTGACGATCCCGCCGAGCCGCTCGTCGTCGAGGCCTTCGAACAGGTCCGCGATGAGCCGCGACGCGCCCGCGCGAATCCGCGTGCCTTCGCCTGCCGGAGTCTGGAGGAACCGGCCCACGGCGCCCGCCACATCGAACTTCTGCATCCGTCTGGCCACGACGGAGGGGATCAGGAAATTCTCGCGGATGAAATTGGCCAGCGCTTCGCCGATGCGGTCCTTGTTGCGGGGAATGATCGCGGTGTGGGGGATCGGCAGACTGAGCGGGTGGCGGAACAGAGCGGTGACCGCGAACCAGTCGGCAAGGCCGCCGACCATCGCCGCTTCGGCGAACGCCTTCACGTATGAAAGCGGGGGGTATTGCGGCTCGAGCAGGCGCGTGACGACGAACACGGCAGCCATGGCGACGAGCAGCCCCGTCGCGACGACCTTCATGCCCTGCGTCCCCGGCTGCGCCGGGTTGAAGCGGGACAGTGCGCCGTTAGCCACCCTCATGCCGGCTCAATAGCCGAGCCGGCGACGAAGTTCACAATTGCCGGCTTTACTCCGCCGGAATGGGCTGAGTGGTCACCTCGTGCGCGCCGGTCCCCACGAACCTGTGGAACAGGCGTCCGATCCGCGATTCGATCGAGATCGCGATCGAGAAATAGGATGGCACGAGGAGCAACGTCAGGACGGTCGAGAAGATCAGCCCGCCGATCACCGTGATTCCCATCGGCGCTCGCCAGCTGTTGTCGCCGCTCAGCGAAAAGGCCGTCGGAAGCATTCCGGCGACCATGGCCACCGTGGTCATCACGATCGGCTGGGCGCGCTTGTGCCCAGCTTCCCAGATCGCGGCATTCTTTTTCATCCCGTGATTCATCATCTCGACGGCGAAGTCGACGAGAAGGATCGAGTTCTTCGCGACGATCCCGAACAGCATCAGGATCCCGATCAGGACGAACAGCGACACCGGCTGGTGCGCGATGTGCAGGGCGATCGCTGCGCCGAGTGGCGCAAGCAGGAGAGAGCCCATGTTGACGAACGGTGCGAGAAAGCGGCGGTAGAGCAGGACCAGGACCGCGAACACAAGTAGCACGCCCGAGATCAGCGCAATTGCGAAGTTGACCAGCAGGTCGGCCTGCCACTTCTCCGCGCCTAGATTCATCCGCTGAATGCCTTGCGGCAGGTTCTTGACGGTTGGGAGCTGATTGATCTTGGCCCAGACGTCGCCCTCGACCACTCCCGGCGCTAGGTCGGCGCCGATCGAGAGGCGGCGGAGCTGGTTCGACCGTTTGATCGTGGTCGGCCCCGAGCCGAAGCCGACCTTCGCCACCGCTTTGAGAGGCACCGAACCGCCGGAGGATGTGGGGACAGGCAGGTTCTCAAGGACCGAGAGGTCTTTGCGCGCGTCCTCCGAGAGCGAGACCTGGATCGGCACCTGGCGGTCCGAGAGCGAGAATTTCGCGCTGTTCTGCTCGATATCGCCCAGGGTCGCGATTCGGATCGTTTGGCTGAGCGCCGCCGTCGTGACGCCGAGGTCGGCTGCCAGGTCGAAGCGGGGAGTAATGGTGATTTCCGGTTGCGCGAGATTGCTTCCCACGCGCGGGGCGCGGAGACCCGGCACCGTCTGCATTTCCTTTGCGATCTCGTTGGCGACGGCGTTGAGCTGCGCCGGATCCTCGCCACCGAGGTAGAGCATGATGTCGCGCGAGTCCGAATCGGGTCCGCCGCCATTCTGCGACTGGAAGCTGACCCGTGCGTCCGGGATCGCCGCAAGCGTGGGCGCCAGGTTCCGCTCGAACTCGGTGCTCTTCACCTTCCGGTTCTTCTTGAGCACGATGTTGATGTTTGCCGTTCCGACGTTGGAAGTCTCGAATACGCGATCGACGCTCGGGTCGCGCCTGATGATGTTCGCGACCCGATCGGTGACCGCCTCCGTCTGAGGCAGCGTGCTCCCCGGCGCGAGGGTGATGTGTACCTGCGAATAATCGCTGTTCTGGGGCGGGAAGAAGGATTGCGGCAGAGTCCCGAACAGAACCGCGCTGAGCAGCAGGGTCATTAATCCGGCAAAGACCATCGCGAGACGGTGGTCCTGCAGCCGCGCGTCCCAGCGCGCGGAAACGATGTCGTACCAATCGCCGAAGCTGCCGCCGATCGCCCTGACGATGAAGCTGATCAGCTTGGTGACACCGTAAGCGACCGCCCCGCCGACGATCATCGCGAGCACCCCGGTGATCGCTCCGTTCCATCCCAGCTTTGCAAACAGCCGCATTCCGCCGCCCATTCCAGCTCCGAATGAGCCGGTGATCAGCAGAAGAAGGAAGGCCAGGATCGCGTAAAAGCCGAACCGCCGCGGGATCCTCGGCAGCCGCTCGAGCAGCGCATGCGCCTTGGTGGTGTCGAGGCTCCAGTTCAAGATTTTCAGATAGATATCCATCCACTTCCACGCCGCGTGCGGCTGCTTGCCGTGCGAGCGCAGGAAGTAAGCGGCGATCAGCGGTGTGATCATCCGCGCGACGAGCAGGCTCATCAGCACCGACAGGACGACGGTGAACCCGAACGCCTTGAAATACTGGCCGGCGACGTCGGGCATCAGCGCAACCGGCAGGAACACCGCGACGATCGACATAGTCGTGGCGAGCACCGCCAGACCGATCTCATCGGCGGCGTCGAGTGCGGCCTGGTAGCCCGATTTGCCCATGCGCATGTGCCGGACGATGTTCTCGATCTCGACGATCGCATCGTCGACCAGCACGCCGGAGACGAGGCCCATCGCCATCGTCGACATGAAGTTCATGGTGATGCCCATGAGGCTCATGAGAAAGAAAGCGGGGATCGCCGACAGCGGGATTGCGACCGCGGAAATCGCCGTCGCTCGAATATCGCGGAGGAAGAGCAGGACGACCAGAACCGCGAGGACTGCACCCTCGACGAGCCCTTCCATCGCCGACTTGTACTGCGCCTTGGTGTAGTCGACGGTGTTGAAAATCTCCGAGAAATGGACCTTGGGGTTCTCCGCCTCGACCTTCTTCAGCTCCTTCCACGCGGCGTCATAATCGGTAACTTCCGAAGTGTCCTTTGCGCGCTGAATGAGGAAGGTGACGACCTGACGTCCGTTCATCTTCGAGATCGAGCGCTGCTCGGCGTATGAATCCTGGACCTGCGCCAAATCGGAGAGCTTGACGAAGCGTCCCCCCGGCAGCGCGATTTCGGTCTGGGACAGCTGGTAAGCCGTCCGGGCGTTGCCGAGCACCCGCACATTCTGTTCGGAGCCCGCCACCTCTGCCCGACCGCCGCCGGCGTTCAGGTTGCTCTGCCGAAGCTGCTGGTTGACTTGGGACGCCGTGATCCCCTGCGCCTCGAGCGCGGCAGGATCGAGGACGACCCGGATCTCGCGGTCGACGCCGCCCTCGCGCGACACGGCGGCGATGCCCGGTACGCTCAACAGACGCTTGGCGACCGTGTTGTCGATAAACCAGCTCAATTGCTCCAGGCTCATGTCGCTGGTTTGGGCACCGACGACCGAGATCGGTTGATCCTCGGCGTTGACTCGCTCGACGTCGGGCTCGAGGATTCCGTCGGGAAGGTCCGCCCGGATCTGGTCGACCGCGCTCCTGACGTCGTTCACCGCGCGGTCGGTCGGAGTCCCGAGCTGAAACTGGACGATCGTGAGGCTGTTGCCTTCGGAGACGGAGCTGCTGATTTCGTCGACGCCTTGAACGCCGCGGATCGCGGATTCGACGCGCTGGGTGATCTGCGTTTCGACCTCGTTCGGGGCTGCGCCGGGCTGCGAGATCGACACGATCGCCGCCGGAAAATCGATGTCCGGAGCGTTGTTGACCTGCATCCGCGCGAACGCGACGAGGCCGGCGAGCATCAGCCCAACGAAAAGCACAATCGGAGCGACCGGGTTGCGGATGCACCAGGACGAGATGTTGCGGAAGTTCATGACTTTAGGTCTCTTTTATCGTCCTAGTGCGCGGCTTCGCGCCTCGGCTTTACCTTTTGGCCAGGGTTCAGGAACGGCCCGGCCGAGAGCACGACCGCTTCGTTGCCCGACAGCCCGGAAATGACGGTCACCCCATTGTCGCTGACAGAGCCGATCTGGATGTCGCGTCGCTCGATCTCGTTCTTGCCGTTGACGATATAGACGTAATTGCCCTTGTCGTCGCTGAGCACGGCGCTTTGCGGAAGGAGCGGTGCGATCGTGGTCCCGGCAGTGATCTTGGCCTGCGCATAGCCGCCAGGCCGCATCGCAGGCGCATACGGGACGGAGATCCGCACCTGCCCGAGACGCGACTGCGGATCGATGATCGGCGAGACCTGCCAGACGGTTCCCTGGACGGGTGCGGAGGACCCGACCGGGATCACCTGCGCCGGCATTCCGACATGGACGTTGGCGAGGTCTTGCTGAGCGAGCTGGGCGCGCAGCTCCATCTCGCCGCCTTCGGCGAGGCGGAACAAGGCGCCCGAGCCGGGGCTGACGATCTGGCCGAGCTCGACATTGCGCGCGAGGATCAATCCCGAGCTCGGAGCGAGCACGTTGAGCTGCCCGATCTCGGCCCGGGTGGCGCCCAGCTGCGCCTCGGTCACCTTGACCTGCGCGTTCGCGGCATCGCGAGCAGCCTTCTTCGCGTCGATGTCTGCCTTCGAGATGAAGCCGCGGCTCTGGAGCGCGATTGCGCGGTCGTAGTCGGACTGCGCCAACTCGGCCTGAGCCTTCGCGGCCTGGATCTGCGCAGCCTGCTGGGCAGCCTGCTGAGCCTGGACCGAGCGGTCGATCACGGCGAGGACCTGGCCTGCACGGACCCAGCTTCCGGCGTCGACCAGCACCCGAACGACCCGGCCGCCCTGACCCGCGATTCCAACCGGCTGGTCGCGCCTGGCTGCAAGCGGCCCGCTGGCGGTGATCACCTTGCCCACCTGGCTTTCGCCTGGAACGACGACGGTGACGCTGGGGATTTGCCCGGCCGCCGCGCCCGCGCCCGGAGCGCCATTGCTGTTGGACCGCTGGCTGGTGAGGATGCCAAGGCCGATCACGAACAAAGCGAGCGCCGCGACCGCGCCAATGATAACCAACCGCCGCCGCCGGCGCGCGTCGTCAACGACCACCAGGGTGTCGGAAGAGTAGATCGAAGTTTCCCGGTTCATCACGTCCTGCCCAAAGCGTCCCGTCCGCGCCGATTTACGCGCGCCATACGGCAGCTGTATTACCTTAATAAGTCACCCTGCGCAACACACCGCAGTCGCCCCCCGCCGGCCAGCCGTTTTCGACTAACGGTGGCACTAGTTTCGCAAGCGCGCGTTGGCACGGCTGATGTGAAGGTCGGTTGAACGACAGAAGAAAATAAGGGGACGCGGGATGCTCGAACATTACGGGATCATCGGCTGGATCGTCATCGGCGGAATCGCGGGGCTCATCGCCAAGCTCCTGATGCCGGGCAGGGACCCGGGCGGCTGCATCATTACCATCCTTCTGGGGATTGCGGGAGCGCTGATCGCCGGGTGGATCGGCCACGCCGTCGGCTGGTACAAGACGGGCGAGGGAGCCGGTTTCGTGGCGGCGATCGTCGGCGCAATCATCCTGCTCATCATTTACCGCCTGATCGCCGGGGGCCGCCGCCGGGTTTAGGCCATCGCCGTTCAGCAAACAGCCATGGGGCGAAGGCGAGCCTGAGTCGATCTTAGGCAGCGAGGGAATATCCAATGAAGTACCGGTTGCTCGGAGCGCTGGCGCTCGGCGCCGCCGTCCCACTGACGCCGGCGCTGGCGCAGGACGGGCCCGCCATTACCCAGACCATCGCCGGCACGAGGCTGGACATAACGTCGGTGGGAGAGGTGACGAGGGTTCCCGACGTGGCAATCATCACGGCGGGCGTGGTTTCGCGCTCGACGACCGCGAGCGGAGCAATCCAGGATTCGGCCGATCGCATGAGCCGCGTCCTCGCGGCGCTGAAGCGCGCCGGAGTGGCCGACCGCGATGTTCAGACGAGCAGCGTCAACCTCAATCCCGAATATCGCTATCCCGACAACCAGGCGCCGCAGCTGACCGGCTACACCGCGTCGAACAGCGTCACCGTCCGGTTCCGCGATATCCGCAGTTCGGGCAAGATCCTCGATGCGCTGGTTGGCCAGGGGGCAAACCAGATCAACGGACCGAACCTGACGATCGACAAGCCCGAGGCCGCGCTCGACGAAGCCCGGGCGAACGCAATCGCCGCCGGTCGGGCGCGGGCCGAGCTTTATGCGCGCTCGCTCGGAATGCGCGTCGCCCGGGTGGTATCGGTGAGCGAGAGCGGGGGCTACGCTGTTCCGCCGCCTGCGCCTCCGCCAGTGCCGATGATGGCGCGCGCCGAATACGCCAGCACCAAGATCGAGCCAGGCGAGCAGAAGCTTCAGGTAAGCCTGGCGATGACCTTCGAGCTGCAGTGAAATCCTCCCCAGCGAAAGCTGGGGAGGGGAACCATGCGGAGCATGGTGGAGGGGTAGATGGCGCCGAGCCAGACCCCTCCACCATTGAATCTTCGTTCAATGGTTCCCCTCCCCGCGAGCTTCGCTCGCTGGGAGGAATGATTGGCTACCGAACCGTTCCGCGCCTGATCAGGTTGACGATCGCGAGCAGGATGATCGCGCCGATCAGCGAATAGAGGAAGGTTTCGATGGTGATTCCATTGTTGATGCTTCCGCCGAGCAGCAGGCCGGCGATGACTGCGCCGACTATGCCGACGACGATGTTGAGAATGATTCCCTGCTGGGCGTCGGTGCGCATGATGAGGCTCGCAAGCCAGCCGCAAATGCCGCCGACGATCAGCCAGATGATGATGCCCATGAGCTATTCCCTCCTGTTCCGCAGCCGGCAAGAGACGCGCCGGCCGTTCCTCGATCACAGACGCGTGATGGAGCAGCCTTGTTCCGGAAATGGAGGAAAGTGTCCAGCGAACCCGGAGGAACGCTCGATAAATGCACTGACGGAATGAACCCGGATCAGTAGCGCTGCTGCTTTTCGTACTGGTCGCGGTACTGCTTGATTCGCGTGACTCGAAGACCCGGCATCCCGCTTCGGTCGACCGCGCGCTGCCAGCTGGTGAATTCTTCGAGGCTCAGCGAATAGCGATTGCACGCCTCGTCGACGGTCAGCAGGCCGCCGGCCACTGCCGCGACCACTTCCGCCTTGCGGCGAACGACCCAGCGGGTCGTCTGGGCAGGCGGCAGCGAGTCGAGCGTCAGCGGCTCGCCGAGCGGTCCGATGACCTGGGCCGGACGAATCTTCTGGTTCTCGAGCATCCCGTCACACCTGCTTAATCATTGATACTGGTCACCGCTTAAGACGCCGCCGTTGAAAATATTCTGAAACGCGCTGGTTAATTCGCTGGTCAGTCAGCCTTACGCTCCCTTAACCCTGCTTCCTCGCCAGCGAAGGCTCCGCCGAGGATTTTGACCGCTTCGCGCCACCCGTCGCCTCCCGAGAGGTAACAGGCGATCGCATGCTCCCGGGAACGTTCGTCGCAGCCGGACTGCGTGCCCAGGAGGTCGAGCAGTTCCCTGAGACTGAGCGCCGATTCGCCGTCCGCACGCAATTCTCCCTCGTGACGCGCCAATCCTGCCCCCTTTGGCTGTCATAACCTTGGTTCCGCTCTAGGCTTCAGGAGTGAAATTCGGGTAAAGAGCGGTGAAATAAGAACTTCCAATGCGGATTGATTTTCAGCTCGGCCGCCCCTCGGGCGATGCCCGCATCGTCGTCGCCATGTCGGGCGGGGTCGACAGCTCGGTCACGGCCGCGCTCGCTGCCGAGACGGGGGCCGAGGTGATCGGGGTCACGCTTCAGCTCTACGATCACGGCGAAGCGGTGCGGCGGACGGGAGCATGCTGCGCGGGACAGGACATCTACGACGCCAAGACCGTCGCCGACCGGCTCGGAATCGCCCATTACGTGCTCGACTACGAAACTCGCTTTCGCGAAGGGGTGATCGACCGCTTCGCCGACGAATATGCCCGCGGCCGGACGCCGGTGCCGTGCGCAAGCTGCAACCAGGGCGTGAAGTTCGTCGACCTGATCGCCTTCGCTCGCGAGCTTGGCGCGGACTGTCTCACCACCGGCCATTATGTTCGCCGGATCGCGAACGGAGGCCGCGTCGAGCTTCACAAGGGCGCCGACCCGCGCCGCGATCAGAGCTATTTCCTCTACGGGACGACCCCCGACCAGCTCGAGTTCCTTCGGTTCCCTTTGGGTGAGCTACCCAAGGACGAGGTTCGGCGAATCGCGGCCGAGCTGGACCTGAAGGTCGCTGCGAAGCCGGACAGCCAGGATATCTGCTTCGTTCCCGACGGCGACTATGCCTCGCTGGTGAAGCACCTGCGGCCGGAAGCCGCTGCGCCGGGCGAGATCGTGGACCTCGGCGGAGAGGTGCTGGGGCAGCACCGCGGGGTCGTCCACTTCACGGTCGGCCAGCGTCGGGGAATCGAGATCGGCGGACAGCGCGAGCCCCTGTACGTCATTGGCATCGAGCCCGAGCTGCGGCGGATCATTGTCGGCCCCCGGCGGGCGCTCGCGGTCGCAGCGATGCGCGTCGAAAGCTGGAACTGGATCGCCGAGGAGCAGCGTCAGCTGACCGTCAAGGTGCGCTCGCTAGCTTCGCCAGTCGCCGCTCGTCGGGATGGCGACGACATCCGCTTTGATCGGCCGGAATATGGGGTGGCGCCTGGCCAGGCAGCTGTCGCCTATCAGGGGACTCGGCTGCTCGGCGGCGGGGTCATTGCCGGGACCGAGTCCGCGTCCGTGAGCCTTCCCGATGCCTGCGCCGCATAGCGCGGGCGTCCTCCTGTATCGACGGGGAGCCGGGACGACCGAGATTCTGCTGATCAAGCCCGGCGGTCCGTTCTGGCGCAACAAGCATGCGGGCGCGTGGATGATCCCCAAAGGCCAGATCGAACCCGGGGAGACTCCCGCGCAGGCCGCGGTGCGTGAGTTCGAAGAGGAGACCGGGACGCGCCTCGACTCCGATCCGCAGCCGCTTGCGCGAATCCGCCAGGCGGGGGGCAAATGGGTCGACGCATTCGCGGTCGAGGGCACTCTCGACGCCAACTCGATCACCAGCATCGAGTTCGAGGTCGAGTGGCCGCCGAGAAGCGGCCGGCGCGAGCGCTTCCCCGAAGTGATCGAAGCGCGCTGGATGGCGCTCGGCGAAGCGCGGCGCTTGATGCTTCCGAGCCAGCTGCCATTGATCGACGCGCTCGAAGCGAAGCTGAAGGGGGGAAGCTGAGATGATTGGATTGCTCGCCGCTGTTGCAGCGCAGGCCTTTGCTCCTCCCGCGAAGGTCTGGCCGACACGCGAGGGCGACGTGGTGCTCAAGGATTTTCGCTTCGGCGACGGGGAGAGCCTGCCCACCGTCACCATGCACTACACGACACTCGGCCAGCCGCACCGCAATGCCAAGGGCGAGATCGACAATGCGGTGATGGTCCTCCACGGCACCGGCGGCGACGGGCACCAGTTCCTTCGCCCGCAGTTCGCCGACGAGCTCTATGGGCCCGGCCAGCCGCTCGATATCCGCAAATACTGGATCATTCTTCCGGACAATATCGGGCACGGAAAGTCGACCAAGCCCTCGGACGGTCTTCGGATGAAATTCCCGAAATACGACTATGCCGACATGATCGAGGCCCAGCACCGGATGCTGACCGAGGGGCTCGGCGTGCACCACATGCGGCTGATCATGGGCACGTCGATGGGCTGCATGATGAGCTTCATGTGGGGCGAGATGTACCCTGACTTCGAAAGCGCGCTGATGCCGCTCGCCTGCGAGCCGATCGAGATCGCCGGCCTCAATCGTATGTGGCGGCAGATGCTGATCGACGGGATCGAGAAGGACCCGGCGTGGAACGGCGGCAACTACACGAAGGAGCCGGAGGCGGGGCTTCGCAACGCGGCATCGATCCTCGTGATCGCCGGCGCCGCTCCGCTATACTTCCAGAAGACCTATCCGACGCGCCAGGCCGCTGTCGCGCACGTCGAACAGGCCGTGCCCGCCTACATCAAGGAGATGGACGCGAACGACACGATCTATCAGTTCGACAGCTCACGGAACTACAATCCCTGGCCACAGCTTCAGAAGATCAAGGCGCCGCTGACGTGGATCAATTCAGCGGACGATTTCATCAACCCGCGCAACCTGCCCGTGCCGCAGCAGGCGCTGAAGCGGATGAGCAGGACCGCCCGCTTTCGGCTGATCCCGGAGAGCTTCGACACGCATGGCCACGGCACCCACACCTGGGCCAAGTTCTGGAAGGCCGACCTCAGTGCGCTGCTGAAGCGGTCGGAGGGGCGGTGACGTCGTAGGCGGAGACGTGGTTCATGGTGATCAGCCAGTGCCCATGGATTTTCCGAAATAGCCGCGTGTTGACGCCTTCCGTGACTCGAGGCCCGCGCACCAGGCGGTACTGGCCGATCAGAATCGCCGCGTCGGGGGCGAGCACGTCCACCTTCATATTGTAGAAGTGCAGCTGACCACGCCGCTCGGCCGATCCGCCATAATCGCGGATATAATGGTCGAGCGTACCCTGCCAGCCAGCCTGGAACTTGCCGCCCGACACGAACACCACGTCGGGGTTCTTGAAGCCCGCCATGTAGCCGCGAAAGTCGCCGCGGTTCCAGGCGGCCTCCATGCGGTGAATGACCGAGAGGATTGCGGCTTGGGGGCTTGCCGCAGCGAGGGCGAGAAAGGCTGCAATCACAGCTGAAACTGTCCGGCGATGACGGTCTGGCAGTGGCCGCCGAGTATCACTCGATCGCCCTCCAGCCGGCAGTAGAGCAGGCCGCCGCGCGCGCTCGCCTGAAGCGCGCTGAAATCGGTCCGCCCGAGGCGCTTTGCCCAGAAGGGCACCAGCGCCGCATGCGCGGAGCCGGTCACCGGGTCCTCGTCGATCCCGTGATACGCCGCGAACACCCGGCTGGCGATCGCGTGCTCGCGGCCCGGCGCAGTCACCATGACGAGCCGATCGAAGTTCCGGAGGCGGGCGAAGTCCGGTCGCACAGCACGAACGGCGTTCTCGTCCGGCAGGAGCACGATCGCGCTGTTGTTTCCGCCTTCGCCGAGGAAGGTCTCGCCCGAGACTCCAAGCGCGTTGAAGAGGCCCGGAAGCTCGCCGGGCGCGACTGCGTAGGCGGGCAGGTTCAGCTCGAGCAGATCGTCGCGGTGGCTGACCGTCAGGATTCCCGAGCGCGTCGAGAATCGCACTTGATCACCGGTCACCAGCACATGCCCACTGGCGAGGGTCGCGTGGCCACAGAGATCGACTTCGGTGGTCGGCGTGAACCAGCGCAGGTCGAAGTCCGCCTCACCGTGTTCATTCGGAACCGTAAAGGCGGTTTCGCTGAGATTGTTCTCAGCGGCGATCGCCTGCATCAACTCGTCGTCCAGCCAGCGCTCCAGCGGCATGACGGCGGCCGGATTGCCGCTCAGCGGCCGTTCGGCGAACGCGTCGACCTGGAAGAAGGGGATGCTCGTCACTCGGCTTTCTCCGTGATCGCGGAGGGAAGCATGGTCTCGCGATCGATCTGTCCTTCGGGATCGACGTGGATCAGGATCTCGGTGCCGGGAAAGCGCTGCTGCAGTTCCTCCTCGATGGCGTCGAGGCGGTCATGCGCCTGTTGGACAGTCCAGTCCTGCGGCACCCAGACGTGGAACTGCGCGAAATAATGCGTTCCGCTGCTTCGAGTGCGAAGGTCGTGAAGCCCGGCGAGCAGCGGATATTCCTTCGCCGCCGCAAGGAAGCGCTCACGCAAATCATCGGGCCATTCGCGGTCCATCAACTGATCCAGCGCATGGCTCGAGGCGCTCCACGCCGCCCACAGCAGCCACAGCGCGATCAACACTCCGAAGACCGCGTCGGCGCCCACCAACCCGGCATATTGATCGAGCGCGAGGGCCACGACCACCGAACCGTTGAGCAATAGGTCGGACGAATAATGGAGCCGGTCGGTGCCGATCGCGAGCGATCCGGTGCGGCGCACGACGTGGCGCTGATAGGCGATCAGCGCCGCAGTCAGGATCATGGCGATGACGGACACGCCGATGCCGAGCTCTGCATCGGCGGTTTCCGAATGGCTGAGCAGTCGTTGCACTGCGCGAACGCCAATGAAGATCGCCGACAGGCTGATCAGGATCACCTGCAGCAGCGCGGCCAGGGCTTCGGCCTTGCCGTGCCCGAACCGATGTTCGTGATCGGCGGGAGCAGCCGCGATGCGCACTCCGAGGAGGATGATGAGGCTGGCGATGAGATCGAGCCCGCTGTCGGCGAGCGAGCCGAGCATCGCCATCGAGCCGGTCTGGAGCGCCGCATAAGCTTTGAGGACGATCAGGAAGATCGCCATTGTAATGCTCGCTAGCGCGGCGCGTGTGGTCAGGCGCGCGCGCTCCCCATCGCTGATGGCTGCATCGCTCATGTGTGCGTCGCTCATGGGTAGAGCAGCCCTTCCGACCACTCGTCTCCGTCTCGCCTGAAGATGCGGCGCTCGTGGAGCCGGTGCGGCCGGTCGGTCCAGAATTCGATCGTCTCCGGCTTCACTCGGAAGCCGCCCCAGTGCGCCGGACGCGGCACCTGATCGCCCTCGAACTTTTCCCGCATCCGCTGGTACTTTTTCTCGAACTCGGCGCGGCTCGAAAGGGGCCACGACTGGTTCGACGCCCAGGCGCCAAGCTGCGAATCCCGGCTTCGGCTTGCGAAATAGGCGTCGGCATCTTCGCAGGAAACGAGACTGACCGACCCTTCGATGCGCACCTGCCGGCGAAGCGACTTCCAATGGAAGAGCAGCGCTGCCTGCGGATTGTGCGCCAGCTCCTCGCCCTTCCTGCTCCGCTGGTTGGTATAGAAAACGAACCCCGCGGGCCCGTGCGCTTTCATCAGGACCATCCGCAGCGATGGCCGGGCGTCCGCATCGACCGTCGCGAGCGCCATCGCCTCCGGATCGTTCGGCTCGCTCGCCGCGGCTTCCGCGAACCATTCGTCGAACAGCTGAAACGGATCGGTCCCCATTGCCGGCTGGCCTTAGGCTTGGGCTTGCCGCGACGGCAACCCATCTGGTCAGCCAAGCGTCTCTGCGGCATGGGAAGATAATGGCACTCGACCTCTACCAACGCCTGGGGCTGAAGCGCGGCGCGAGCGAGGCGGAGATCAAGAAGGCGTACCGGAGCCTCGCCAAGCAGCTTCATCCCGACCGCAACAAGGACAATCCGAACGCCGCCGAACGCTTTGCGCAGGTCACCTCGGCCTATGATCTGCTGTCGGACAAGGACAAGCGCGCTCAGTACGATCGCGGCGAGATCGACGAGGAGGGCAATCCGAAGATGCCGTTCGGCTCGGGCTTCGGCGGCTATTCGGCGGGGGCGGGCCCGCAACCCGGAGCCGGCGCCGGCGGCTTCGAGAATTTCAACTTCGGCGGCGCTGACGCGGCAGACCTCAGCGACCTGTTCGAGGGGCTGTTCAGCGGAGCGCAGGGCAGGGGCGGAGGGCCGTTCGGCGGCTTTCGCCAGCGCGCGCGAGCACCGCAGAAAGGCGCCGACGTCGCCTACCGGCTAAAGGTTGCGTTCGACGATGCGGTCGCTCTGAAGCCGCAGCGGATCACGCTGGGGGACGGCAAGACCATCGACCTCAAGCTTCCGAACGGTCTTGAAGACGGAACGAAGATCCGGCTCGCGGGAAAAGGCCAGGAGGGTCCCGGCGGACGCGGCGACGCGATCGTCACGATCGAGATCGCACCGCATCGATTCTTCAGGCGTGAGGGCAACAACATACGGCTCGACCTTCCCGTGACCCTCAAAGAAGCCGTGCTTGGAGCGAAGGTGAAGGTGCCCACGCCCGAAGGCACGGTGATGCTGACCGTTCCCAAAGGCACCAGTTCGGGCAAGGTGCTCCGGCTCAAAAGCCGCGGCTTCACCGGAAAGGACGGCAAGCGCGGCGACCAGCTGGTCACCGTCGAGATCGAGGTGCCCGCCAATGACGCGCAGCTCCAGCAGTTCGCCGAAGGCTGGAACGGAGGCGGCAACCCGCGAGCGTCGCTCGGGGTTTGACCCGGTCTGAATGAGAGACGCTTCCCCCCAGTCGCCCGAAGCCAGGCGCAAGCGCCTCGCGAGCATGCGGGCGGCCTTCGGGACCGAGGTCGAGGAGAAGCTCAAGCCGCGCCTGACTCCGTGGGAAGTGGTCAAGCGCGTCGCCGTCGGCGTGTACAACGACGGGTTCATCCACGCCGGCAACCTCGCTTATCTCTCGATCGTCGCGCTGTTCCCCTTCTTCATTGTCGCCGCCGCGGTCGCTCACCTGCTTGGGCAAAGTCAGGACGCGATGCTGACGGTCACCAATGTTCTGAGGCGCTTGCCGCCCGATGTGGCCGCGACCCTTCGCGAGCCGATCCAGGAAGTGCTGACCGTCCGCACCGGTACCTTGCTCTGGCTGGGCGCGCTCGTTGGCCTGTGGACCGCGACCAGCTTCATCGAGACGATCCGCGACATTCTCCGCCGCGCCTACGGGATCAAATATTGCGCGCCGTTCTGGGAGTACCGGCTGGGCTCGATCCTGCTGATTCTCGGCGCGGTGCTGCTGCTGATGATCGCCTTCGCGGTCAGCGCGGCAATGACCATTGCCCATCATTTCATCGCCGAATGGTTCCCGCTGGCGCAGGACGTCGGCCATGCGCTTGGCCTCTACCGCCTCGTTCCCGCAGTGACCCTGTTCTTCACCTTCTACGGCCTGTTTTTCGCGCTCACTCCTGCCCGCTACCGCAAGCGCGACTGCAGGAAGTGGCCAGGAGCGCTGTTCATCACCCTCTGGTGGCTCGGAACCGTCGAGCTGATCGCTCCCGTGCTGGGCCTGTTCGGCGGCTACACCCGCACCTACGGAAGCCTCGCCGGAGTGATGATCGCGTTGATCTTCTTCTTCGTCGTCGGCCTCGGCGTGGTGATCGGCGCGGAGCTCAACGCCGCTATGGCGGAGACCGGCGCCACCGCGCTAAAGGGCGAGCTTTACACCGGGCCGTACACCGACGAGCTTGACGTCGAGGAGCCGCAGCCCGGGGAGGATGTCGAACCGGTGCTGCACACAGGGGGACCGCAACTTTGAGTCAGTTGATGCAAGGCAAGCGCGGGCTGATCATGGGCCTGGCCAACGAGCGCTCGCTCGCATGGGGGATCGCGCGCGCGGTCGCCGGTGAGGGCGCCGAGCTTGCCTTTTCCTACCAGGGGGAGGCGCTCGAAAAGCGGGTGCGGCCGCTCGCGGCGGAGCTTGGCTCAGACATGCTGGTCGACTGCGATGTCTCGGACATGAAGGCGCTCGACAAGACCTTCGATCAGCTGAAGGAGCGCTGGGGATCGCTCGACTTCGTCGTCCACGCCATCGGCTATTCGGACAAGAACGAGCTACGCGGGAAATTCGTCGACACCTCGATGGACAATTTCCTGATGACCATGAACATCTCGGTCTACAGCTTCGTCGCGGTGGCACAGCGCGCGCGGGCGCTGATGACGAATGGCGGCTCGCTCCTGACGCTGACCTATTACGGCGCCGAGAAGACCATTCCCCACTACAATGTGATGGGCGTCGCAAAGGCCGCGCTCGAGAGCAGCGTCAAATATCTCGCGGTCGACCTCGGGGCGGAGCGGATCCGCGTCAACGCCATCTCGGCCGGTCCGATCAAGACTCTGGCCGCGAGCGGAATCGGCGATTTCCGTTACATCATGAAATGGAACGAATATAATTCGCCGCTGCGCCGCAACGTGACGATCGAGGACGTGGGCGGCGCCGGGCTTTACCTGCTCAGCGATCTGGCCAGCGGAGTGACCGGCGAGGTCCACCACGTCGACGCCGGCTACAACGTCGTCGGCATGAAGGCCGAGGACGCTCCGGACATTTCGACGGTATAAGCGCTAACCTGCGAAGGGGTCGCGCACCAAGATCGTGTCTTCGCGCTCGGGCGAGGTGCTGACGAGCGCGACCGGGCAGCGGATCAGCTCTTCGATCCGGCGGACATATTTGATCGCCCGCGCGGGCAAGTCAGCCCAGCTTCGCGCTCCCTTAGTCGACTCACACCAGCCCTTGATCTCTTCAAAGACCGGCTCCACGCGCGCCTGGTCGGCCGGGTGGGGCGGCAGATACTCGAACTTCTTTCCGTCGAGCCGATAGCCGGTGCACACCTTCACCGTTTCCAGCGTGTCGAGCACGTCGAGCTTGGTCAGCGCGACGCCGGTGACGCCGCCGACGGCAACCGCCTGACGAACCAGAACGGCGTCGAACCAGCCGCAGCGGCGCTTGCGGCCGGTCACCGTGCCGAACTCGCGGCCGCGTTCGCCGAGCGTCTGGCCGACCTCATTGTCCTGCTCGGTCGGGAACGGCCCGGAGCCGACACGCGTCGTGTAAGCCTTCGTGATTCCGAGCACGAAGCCTGCCGCGTGCGGACCGATGCCGCTGCCGGCCGCAATGGTTCCCGCAACCGTGTTTGAGGAGGTGACGAACGGATACGTGCCGTGGTCGACATCGAGCAGAACGCCCTGCGCCCCTTCGAACAGGATCCGCTTTCCGCGCCGCAGCGCCTGGTTGAGGTCGCGCCATACGGGCCGGGCGAAGGGAAGCACGAACGGAGCGATTTCCCTCAAGTCGCCGAGCAGCCGCTCGCGGTCAATCGGCGGCTCGCCGAATCCGGCGCGCAGCGCATCGTGGTGCGCGCACAGGCGGTCGAGCTCGGGTCCGAGCTCGTCGAGGTGCGCGAGGTCGCAGACCCGGATCGCACGGCGGCCAACCTTGTCTTCGTAAGCAGGGCCGATGCCACGCCGGGTCGTACCAATCTTGCCCGCACCCGACGCGTCCTCGCGCAACCCATCGAGGTCGCGGTGGATCGGCAGGATCAAAGGGCAGGTCTCGGCGACCATCAGGAGCTCCGGCGTGACCGTCACGCCTTGGCCACGGATGCGCTCGATTTCGGCCTTGAGCGCCCAAGGGTCGAGCACCACGCCGTTACCAATGACCGATGGCGTGCCGGTGACGATCCCCGAGGGTAGGAGCGACAGCTTGTATGTCTCGCCTTGGACCACCAGCGTGTGGCCGGCGTTGTGCCCGCCCTGGAAGCGGACGACCATGTCGGCTCGGCTCGCCAGCCAATCGACGATCTTCCCCTTGCCTTCGTCGCCCCACTGGGCGCCGATGACGGTGACGTTCGGCACGTTTGAGCTTTCCTGCTGTGCGGCCCGCGCGGCTCTAGGGTGAAGGCGCGCGGGCGTCTAGGCAGACGAGCATAACCTCGCCTTGATGATTGTTTGTTATTGGCACATATTGGAGGTGATTGGAGCGTCGAATGCCTGATGAAGGACGGGTAGTGACTGCGAAGCTTCCGGACGAACTCGTGTCTCGGCTCGATGAGGCTGCGGGCCGGATTGAACGCAGCAAGAGCTGGATCGTACGGCAGGCGGTGGCGGAGTGGTTGTCGGAGGAGCAGCGCCGATATGAATTGACGCTGGAGGCATTGAGGGACGTCGATGAAGGACGAACCATTCCCCATGAAGAAGTGCTAGCGATGATTCAGCAACGGAAACGGGAACGCCGTGAGGCGCGTCGTCGATCGACGGCATGACAATCGTCTGGACGTCCGCGGCTTGGACAGATCTCGATCGATTGCACGCATTTCTCGCTGACTATGACATCGACGCGGCAGACGCAGTGATCGACGCATTGGGTAACGCGCCCGCAGCGCTGCTCGAGCTTCCTCGACGCGGCCCGCGGCTGACCCAGTTCGATCCGCGCGAGGTTCGCGAATTCCACATCCGCAATTATCTGCTGCGTTACGAGCTGGTTGGACCTGATATCCTCGTTTTGCGGGCCTTCCACGCACGCGAGGACCGCTTTTGACCTCGCGCTCTAAGACGGCGATTCAAAAACTCAGCGGCACGACCTCGCGCACTCCGGGGAGTTGGTGCAGCTGCCCCGCCACTTCGCCGGTGATCGGATCGTCAACGGCGACCAGAGCAACGGCTTCTCCGGCCTCCTTCCGACGGCCGAGGTTGAACGTGGCGATGTTGAGTCCGTTCTGGCCGAGCTTCGTGCCGAGCGCGCCGATGAAGCCAGGCTGGTCGTTGTTGACGATGTAGATCATCTGGCCGTTGAGATCGGCTTCGACCGGTATTCCGAAGATCTTTACCAGCCGCGGAGCGCGGTTCCCGAAGAGCGTGCCTTCGACGCGCTTTTCGCCGTGCTCTGTGCCGACGGTCACCGCCACCAGCGTGTGATAGTCGCCTTCGCCCTCGCTCCGGATTTCGCGCACCGCGATCCCGCGCTCCTTTGCGAGGTAGGGCGCGTTGACCATGTTCACCGTGTCCGACCAGGTGCGCATCACCCCGGCGAGCACCGCGCCTGTGATCGGCTTGATGTTGAGCTCGGCCGCGGCCCCTTCGACCTCGACGTCGATCGAGCGGATTTCCGTTCCCGCGATCTGACCGATGAGCCGCCCGAGCTTTTCGGCCAGGCCCATATACGGTTTGAGCCGGGGGGCTTCTTCGGCTGAAAGCGACGGGACGTTCACGGCATTGGTGATTCCGCCGAGCAGCAGGAAATCGCTCATCTGCTCGGCGACCTGGATCGCGACGTTGACCTGCGCCTCCGTTGTCGAGGCGCCGAGGTGGGGCGTGCAGATCAGCCCGCGAGTCCCGAATAGCGGGCTTTCCTTCGCCGGTTCGACCGCGAACACGTCGAGCGCTGCGCCGGCGACATGGCCGCTCTCGAGCGCGTCTTTCAGCGCCTCCTCGTCGATCAGCCCGCCGCGGGCGCAATTGACGATGCGCACGCCTGGCTTGGTTTTCGCCAGCGCTTCGCGACTGAGGATTCCACGAGTTTGGTCGGTCAGCGGCGTGTGCAGCGTGATGAAGTCGGCGCGCGCGAGGAGGTCGTCGAGCTCGACCTTGTCAACTCCAAGCTCGACCGCGCGTTCGGGCGACAGGAACGGATCGTAGGCAACCACCTTCATCTTCAGGCCGTGCGCTCGGTCGGCGACAATCGAACCGATATTGCCGCAACCGATCAGGCCCAGAGTCTTGCCGGCGAGCTCGACGCCCATGAAGCGGTTTTTTTCCCACTTTCCCGATTGCGTGGACTGGTCGGCCTGCGGGATTTCGCGGGCAAGCGCGAACAGCATCGCGATGGCGTGCTCGGCGGTCGTGATCGAATTGCCGAACGGCGTGTTCATGACGACGATTCCGCGCGCGGACGCGGCGGGCACATCGATCGTGTCCACGCCGATTCCGGCGCGGCCGATCACCTTCAGCCGAGGCAGAGCGGCGTCCATTGCCGTTGCGTTGACCCTGGTCGAGCTGCGCACCGCGAGGCCATCATAGTCGCCGATGATCGCGTTCAGCTCGTCGGGCGTGAGGCCGGGCTTCTCGTCGACGTGGATGCCGCGGCCGCGGAAGATCGCCGAGGCTCTCGCGTCCATCTTGTCGGCAATGAGGACTTTGACTTGTTCTGACATTTTCACCTCGTCATTCCCGCGAAAGCGGGAACCTATTTGTCACTTGTGGGCTGGGTCCCCGCTTTCGCGGGAATGACGAACTACGGTTGAGTCGCCTCCCACGCCCAGTCGAGCCACGGGCCGAGCGCGTCGATGTCGTTCGTCTCGACGGTGGCGCCGCACCAGATGCGCAAGCCCGGCGGAGCATCGCGGTAGGCGGTAATGTCGTAGGCCGCGCCCTCGCATTCGAGCAGCTGGCCGATGGCCTTTTGGCGGGCGCGGTTGGCGTCCTCGTCGGAGCGGTCGGAGAATTGCAGGCAAACGGAGGTGTTGGAGCGGACCGTCCGATCGGTCGCGAGATGCTCGATCCAGTCAGCCGACTGCACCCATCGGTCGAGTGCAGCAGCATTCGCGTCGGCGCGGCCTATCAGCGCGGGCAGGCCGCCGATCCGCTCGGCCCAATCGAGCGCGAAGAGCCAATCCTCGACGCAGAGCATCGAGGGCGTGTTGATCGTCTCGCCCTTGAAGATGCCGTCGATCAGCTTGCCGCCTTTGGTGAGCCGGAAGATTTTCGGCAGCGGCCGCGGCGCAGGCTCCTGCTCTAGCCGCTCCACAGCGCGCGGGCTGAGCACCAGCATCCCGTGCGCCGCCTCGCCGCCGAGCGCCTTCTGCCAGCTGAAGGTGCCGACATCGACTTTCTCCCAATCGATATCCTGGGCGAACGCCGCGGAGGTCGCGTCGCAGATGGCAAGGCCAGTGCGGTCGGCCGCGATCCACTCGGCGTTCGGCACGCGCACTCCGCTTGTCGTGCCGTTCCAGGTGAAGACGATGTCGTTTGCCGGGTCGATATCGTTCAAGTCGGCGATTTGCCCGTAGTCGGCAGTGCGAATGTCGGCGTCGAGCTTGAGCTGCTTCGCGACGTCGGTCACCCATCCGGCGCCGAAGCTTTCCCATGCGAGCATCGTCACGGCACGCGTGCCGAGCAGCGACCAGATCGCCATCTCCATCGCGCCTGTATCGGACGCTGGTACAATCCCGAGATGATAATCGGTGGGAAGTTGCAACAGCGCATGGGTCTGCTCGATCGCTTCGGCGAGCTTGGCCTTGCCCACGCTTCCGCGATGCGAGCGGCCGAGCGCGGACGTGTCGAGCTTGTCCGCGCTCCAGCCTGGCGGCTTGGCGCACGGGCCGGACGAGAAGTTCGGGCGATTCGGTCTGGTGACGGGCTTGGGTGCGCGCAGCGCCTGCGCGACAACGGCTTCGGTCATGTCACTCTCCTTGCAGAGAGCTCGCGCCGCGTTGGGACGGCGTGGCCCGGAACTGGTTGTAAGAGCCGCAGCGGCGACCGCAAGCCACCAATGCGCGAATATTTCGCCTCCGACTCGAACGATGCGATGCTGCACTGCACAACAGCCTGAATTTGCTCGAATCCTTTGTAGCAGCAGCAGAGTTGAACGCTTCACCGCAGTTACTCAGCGGTTCATCCCGGTACCGCGGCTCGCAGGTTGAATTTGTTAACCATCCCACAGCAGGGTCGCTCCTGTCAGCAGGCGGTTGGGCAATCCGCGCGACTGGCTCTGGGGCTGGGGAGCTCCTGAACACTGGTGGTGTGCGGCCGTGCTTTGAGCGCGGGTGCTGGAGCTTTGGAGCGGGGAAGAGATGGCGCAAGTACTGGCCGCAGCGGGACTGTTTCGCGATCGCGATCTGTTCATTCATGATGGCGCAAAGCTTCGCCGGTTCCGCATTTCGGCTCCCGTCCAGGCCTTTCTTTTTGTTGTTCTTCTCGGCCTTGTCGGATGGGCCTGCTTCGCCACCGCCCGCCTCGTCACCCGCCCGCGCTCGAACCTTTCCCCGACGACCGAATTGCGCGCGCGAATGCTCGAGCAGCGCCAGGCGCTGATCGAAGCCGCGCTGACCGGCAGCCGCGTCGACCCCGCAATGCTTGCAGCCGCGGCCGATAGCGGCAGGCTGGCCCCGAATGGTCCGCTCGCAAAGCTCGAGCAGCAGCAGCTTCAACAGGCCGCGCTGGTCGCGAAGGCGCTGGACGTCCGTTACCAGGTCACTGCCGCCGAGCTTAAGCGGCTCGGCATCAAGCCGGCGACGCCCGGAAGCTCCGGCGGAGTCGGGGGTCCGTTCGAAAGCGCGGCCAGCAGCACGTTCAAGACCCTGTTCAACAGCTGGAAGAAGCTCGACGAGCTGCAGGGCGACGTGATCGCCATTCCCGCCGACAAGCCGATCAAGGCGGAAGTCACCTTCTCGAGCGGCTTCGGAGTCCGCGACGATCCGTTCCACCGCGGGGCCGCGATGCACCCGGGGATCGATCTTGCCACCGCTTATGGCACGCCGGTTTATGCGACCGCCGACGGCACGGTGCTTCGCGCCGGGTGGAACAGCGGCGGCTACGGCAATCTGGTCGAGCTCGACCACGGGCGCGGAATCACCACCCGCTACGGCCACATGTC
>DASUIC010000042.1:0-3881 GCA_036273215.1 Sphingomicrobium sp. | reverse complement strand
GAAGCCGCCGCCGACCGCGGGTTGCTGTCGAGCATGGCGGGCGTCCTCGCCCATCGCGGGCCCGACGACGAGGGGATCTGGGTGGACGATGATTGCGCAATCGCGTTCGTCCACCGGCGCCTGTCGATCGTCGACCTTTCGGCCGCGGGACATCAGCCGATGTTCTCGAGCGACGGGCGGCTGGTCATCACCTTCAACGGCGAAATCTACAATCATCTGGAGATCCGCGCCGAGCTCGAGGCTGCAGGAGCGGCTCCCGAGGGCGGCTGGCGCGGCCATTCCGACACGGAGACTTTGCTCGAAGCGGTGGGCCGCTGGGGTCTTCGCGCGGCGCTCGATCGATGCGTCGGAATGTTCGCGTTCGGCCTGTGGGACCGGGAAAGCCGGACGCTCAGTCTCGTACGCGACCGCTTCGGCGAGAAGCCGCTCTACTACGGCTGGGCGGGGCGGGATTTCGTCTTCGCCTCCGAGCTGAAGGCGATTCGCTGCCACAGAAAGTTCGCGGGCGAGATCGACCGGCGGGCGCTCGGCACGTTTACCCGGCGCAGCTACATCCCGGCGCCGCTGTCGATCTATCGCGGAATCTTCAAGCTCGAGCCCGGCTGCATCCTCGAGATGCCGCTGGCGGAAGCGCGCAAGCCGCTGTCGAGCCCTCCATCGCCAACCCGCTATTGGTCCTATCGCGACACCTTGCTCGCCGGACTCGCCGATCCGATCCGCGACGAGCAGGACGCCGTCGACGAGCTCGACCGGGCGCTCGCCACCGCCGTCCGCGGGCAATCGATCGCCGATGTGCCCGTCGGCGCGTTCCTCTCGGGCGGAATCGATTCCTCCTCGGTCGTGGCGCAATATCAGAAATATTCCTCGCAGCCGGTGCGGACCTTCACCATCGGCTTTCGCGAGGATGCCTTCAACGAGGCGGACTATGCGCGAGCCGTCGCCGAGCATTTCGGCACTCGCCATTTCGAAAAAGTCGTCACCGCCCGCGAAACGCAGGAGGTGATTCCAAAGCTTCCGACGCTGTACGACGAGCCTTTCGCCGATTCCTCGCAGATCCCGACCTATCTGGTCAGCGCCTTTGCTCGCGAGCAGGTGACGGTCGCTCTGTCGGGCGACGGCGGCGACGAGCTGTTCGGCGGTTACAACCGCTATTTCGCGACGGCTCGGGTGTGGTCGGCCGCGAGGCGGCTTCCGTGGCCGATTCGATCGGTCGCGGGGCGGTCGCTCGCAAGCGTCCCGGCGGGCGCCTGGGCGGCGATCGGGACGGTGGTCCGGCGTCGGCGGCCACCGCCTTTCTTCGGCCAGCGTGTGAGAAAGACGTTCGGGACCATCGCCAGCGGCCCGGGTCTCGATCAGGTCTTCACCAGCTTTCTCGACGAATGGGCGGGGGATGGCTCGGCCGTTCTCGACGCCGGGCCGGATCCCGCCGAATGCCGGTTCGATCTCGATGCCGGCGCTGCTGCTCCGGACGCGCTCCGCATGATGTACTGCGACGCGATCAGCTATTTGCCCGACGACATCCTGTGCAAGGTCGATCGTGCGGCGATGGGCGTCAGCCTCGAGACTCGAGTGCCGTTCCTCGACCACCGTGTCGCTTCAGTCGCCGCGCGAATCCCGCTCGAGATGAAGATCGGCGGCGGAGCGGGCAAGCACGTGCTCCGGAAGCTGCTCTACCGCGAGGCTCCCCGGGCGCTGTTCGAACGCCCGAAGGCCGGCTTTGGAATCCCCGTCGGCGACTGGCTCAAGGGCCCGCTTCGCGATTGGGCCGAGAGCCTGCTCGAGCCACGCAAGCTCCAGTCGGACGGCTGGTTCGATTCACGCCTGGTCCGCCGCCGCTGGAACGATCACCTCACCGGCGCCCGTGACGGCACACAGGCGCTTTGGGCCATCCTGATGTTCGAAGCATGGCGGCGCGACATGGTTTCGCTAAGAGCGGCGGCATAGCGTTGGGGGGAAGCGGCCTCGAATCGCGTATAAAAATTCATGTTCAAAATGGTGGAATGCAACTTTAATCTGGACTAAGGGTTTCGCCCTCGTTCCGCGGGGGCACTTACCCGCTGGGTTCAGGAGGACGTTATGGCCGGCTTGGGGTACAGGCATTTCGTCGGAATCGCGATTGCCGGATCGATGTTCGTCAGTTCGACCGGCGCAGTCGCGGCGACCGAAACCCTTCCAGCTGTGCAGGTCAACCCATGGGCTGCGCTGAGCGCGATGAGCGGCGGCGCGTCCGCCGCCGTCCTGTGCGGCTCTGCGGCGACTGCCGCGACCGCCGCGGTTGCTGCCGCGCAACCGGCGACCGGGTGCGTCCTGCCGGTTCTCGACACGGCAGCGGCCCCGCCGCCTCCAGCGCCCGTTCCGGTCCCGCCCGTCGAACCCGCGAGCGCCGGCTTCGGGATAAATCCGCTCTTTATCGCCCTTGGTGTCCTCGCGGCAGGAGCGGTGCTGTTCTTCGTGCTTCGTCACCATCACCATGCAAACAGCCCCGCCTGACGGGGACGGGTCTCGCTCTGATCGGAAGGGAAAAGGCGTCATGAAAAGTTCCTTTGCGACACGCGCCATGATCGGAGTCGCCGTTGCAGCCGCGGCCAGCGGAACGGCCTTCGCGCAAATGACTCCGGGCGCCGAGATCGTCGGCCAGCCGATCCAGGTGACCACCAACGGCACCACCAACACGCTCTACCTCGATCCGGGCGGAACGCTTCGCATCATGACTCCGGGCGGCAATACGGTCCCGGGGACCTGGACCGCCGCGAACGGCCAATTGTGCATCAGCAACGGCACCGCTCAGGAATGCGTTCCCTATGCCGCTCCGTTCCAGGCCGGTCAGCCGCTGACGTTGACCAGCTCGTGCGGTGCATCGGAGACCTGGCTCGCGCAGGCGACCAACGCTCCTCCGCCTCCACCGGCCCAAGGCGAGCGGGGCGAGCGCGGCCGCTAACGGCTGCAACTCTACCAGCTAACATACGCGGACGCACAAGCTCGCCGGCGGTTTCCGGGCGGTACGGCCCGCCCCATGCGGCGGGGCTGCTGTGCCGGGCGCATGAGCTGGGGATGCGGGTGGAGCGGACGGGGGAGGGGGGGTGTGTCGGCTTTGTCGGCTTTGGCGATTTTCGCTTCGTCGGCATCGCGCAGGATAAGCCACAAAAGGCGTGCTGTAGGACAGCATTTTCGCGCTCCTCACAGGAAAGATTTTTGTCCGCCTCGAAGCTCGGTGTAGGTCACGCGGGATGACGGAACGCACCCGATCCTCCTACGCCGCCTGGGCGCCGACCTACGACAGCGATCCCAACCCGCAGACCGCGCTCGAATTCGAAGCCGTGCTCGATGCGCTTGGCGCGGCGCCGGGGGAACGCGTGCTCGATGCAGCATGCGGCACCGGCCGCTACACCGCCCCGCTGCACGAGGCTGGAGTCGAGGTCGTCGGGTGCGACTTCTCGCCCGAGATGCTGGCGCGAGCCAAGGCGCGGCTTCCGGAGGTCGAGCTGGTCGAGGCGGACCTCAACCAGCCGCTGCCCTTCGCCGATTCGAGCTTCGACGCGGTGCTCGCCGCGCAGGTGCTGAAGCATTTGCCGAGCCTGACCCAGCCGATGCGCGAGTTCGCCCGTGTGCTGAGACCCGGCGGGCGGCTCGTCTTCTCGGTCACGCACCCCGACATGGACTGGACCGGCTACGACATGAAGCCCGCAGACCTCTATGTGATGCGCGAGCATGCGGACATCTTCCACCACCGTTTCTTCGATTATTTCGACGCGGCGGAGCAGGCGGGCGTGGCCGTGCGCCAGCTGATCCAGCTGAAGGTCGGGGAGGAAATCCGCGACTATCTGACGGAGAAATCCTACGAGCAGGTGAGGGGGCGGCCGCAGGTGCTGGTCATGGTCCTC
>DASUIC010000041.1:0-3503 GCA_036273215.1 Sphingomicrobium sp. | reverse complement strand
CCAGCTCTTGAAGCCATTGTCCATCAGCCATTTGTCGCCGAATCCGGCCGAGCCGCGATATTCGGGCTGAATGACCGCGTAGCCGCGCGCAGCGAGGAATTGGGACAGCCAGTCGAAGCCCCATTCGTCGCGCGCGCTCGGTTCGAACATCGAGCAAGTCCACCCCCAGGCCAGAGCGTCGTTCGACCAGCCACATAGTGCCGAGTTGGGCGAAGAACGCAAGTGGGCGGCTTGGCGCCTGCCCGAGCGCCTGTTAGCGCGCCCGGGTGATTGCCCCGCCTCTCCCGGAATGGGCGCCGCACGAGGCGGTGTGGATCGGTTTCCCGAGCGATCCGGAGCTGTGGCTCGGGGATCTCAAGCCGGCGGAGCGCGAAGTGGCGGCGTTCGCCGAGGCGGTGCACGCCGGCGGCAGGGGCGAGAAGGTGTGGCTGGTCGCGGCGCACGAAGGCGCGGCCGAAAGCGCTCGCGAATTGTGCCCGTTCGCGGCAATCATCGTCGAGAAGTTCGGCGACATCTGGCTGCGCGACACCGGGCCGATCGTGCTCGGCGGCGGCAGGGATCGCCGGGCGCAGGGGTTCGGCTTTAACGGCTGGGGCGGCAAGTACGAGCTGGCAGGCGACCAGGACATCGGAGAAAGGCTGGCGAAGCGCGCTGGCCTGCCCTTCGCGAAAACGGACTGGGTGCTCGAGGGTGGAGCGATCGACGGCGACGGATCAGGCACGGTGATCAGCACCGAGCAGTGCCTGCTCAATCCCAACCGCAACAGTCTGACGCGCGAGGAGATCGAGGAGCGGCTCAACCGCGACCTCGGCTTCGAACATGTACTGTGGCTCGGCTCAGGCCTGCTCAACGATCATACCGACGGCCATGTCGACAACCTCGCGCGCTTCGTCGCTCCGGGACGCGTGGCGATCCCAACGGCGGCAAAGGACGATCCCAACGAGGCGGTCTATCGCGATGCGGCGCGCCGCTTGCACTCTACGAAGCTGGAAGTGGTCATCCTCCCCTCACCAGGCCGGATCGAGGACGAGGAAGGCGATGTCATTCCCGCGAGCTACATGAATTTCTACATCGGCAATTCGACGGTCGTGGTGCCCAAGTACGGCGCTCCGAACGATCAGGCCGCGGTCGAGGTCGTCCAGGCGCTATTTCCCGACCGAACCGCGGTCGGTCTTCGCGCCGATCACATCCTGACCGGCGGCGGAAGCTTCCATTGCATCAGCCAGCAAGTGCCGGCCTGATCAACCGAGCAACAAGTCCGCGAGGATCGCCAGTGCAATCGCGAGAAACACCAGCCCGACTCCGCGATCGAGCCATGTACGTGATTTCGAGTCGCTCATCGCGCGCGCAAGCCCGTTGCCGGCGAGGATGTAGATCGAGCCGAGCGAGACATCGATCGCCATCGCGATCAGCGCCAAGAGCACGAGCTGAGGCACGACCGGCTGGCGCGCGTCCACGAACGGCGGCAGCAAAGCGACGATGTAGATCAGCGACTTGGGGTTGCTCATCGCGACGAAGATGCCGTCGCGAAAGGCGTTGGACGAGGGTTTGCGCGTCCGCACCGCCGCGCCCTCGACATCTCCCGCGTGCCGAAAGGCGGCGAAGCCGAGCCAGCCGAGATAGCAGGCGCCGGCGAAGGCGAGCAGGTGAAAGGCGATCGGGAAGGTCAGCGCCAGTGTCCCGAGCCCGAGCGCCGCGAGCGCCCACCACCAGATGTAGCCGAACTGCACTCCGGCGAGCGCGGCCGCGCCGGAGCGCCCGCTGCGCCACACCGCCTGCCCCATCACGAACAGCATCGACGGGCCAGGGACGAGGCTGGCTGCCGCGGACATCAATGCGAATCCGGCGAGCTTTTCTGGGGCGATCATGACGGTCCCTTGCACCGGTTCGTCATTCCCGCGAAAGCGGGAATCCCGCTTCTTCTCTTTCTTGTTTCAGAAAGCGGGACCCCCGCTTTTGCGGGGGTGACGGAGTGAAAATGACCAAGCTCACCGTTGCCGCGCTTCAGCTCGCCTTCGAGGACAACACGGTCGCGAATATCCGCGCGGTCGGCGAGCTCGTGCGCGAGGCGGCGAGCAAAGGCGCCGAGGTCGTGCTCCCGCCCGAGCTGTTCGAAGGCCCCTACTTCTGCCGCGTCGAGGACGACAGCCTGTTCGCCAACGCCCGCGCGGTCACCGAACACCCTTCCGTGATCGCGATGCAGGAGCTCGCGGCCGAGCTGAACATCTGGATTCCGACCAGCTTTTTTGAAGCCGAGGGCCCGCACCATTACAATTCGCTGGCGATGATCGGCCCCGACGGGAAGGTCGCCGGAGTCTATCGCAAGAGCCACATCCCCGACGGGCCCGGATACGAGGAGAAATTCTACTTCCGCCCTGGCAATACAGGCTTCAAAGTCTGGACCGGACCGCACCATTCCACGCTTGGGATCGGAGTCTGCTGGGACCAATGGTATCCCGAGGCCGCCCGAGCGATGATGCTCATGGGCGCCGATATCCTCTTCTATCCGACGGCGATCGGCTCGGAGCCGCACGATCCCGGCCTCGACACCTCGCGGCTGTGGCGGCGGGCGATGATCGGCCATTCGGTCTCGAATGTGGTCCCGGTCGTCGCCGCCAACCGCATCGGCACGGAAGGCGGCCAGCGCTTCTATGGCCAGAGCTTCATCTGCGACGAGCGCGGCGACATCCTCGCCGAGTTCGGGGCGGAGGAGACCGGCGCGCTGGTCGCGACGCTCGATCTCACCGCGGCGAAAAAGCACCGCGCCGCCTTCGGCTTCTTCCGCGACCGCAGGCCCGAGCTTTACGGATGGCTAACCGAAGATATTTGAACCTGTGCATGGCCGCGGAGGCAAGGTGTCGGCAGATGGTTCCTCGTGGTCGCCAGCAATCCGAAACTCCTCGATGGCTTCCCACGCGCTTACGGCAATTGCGACCTTGAAGGGGACGCTGATCAGCCATCGGAAACGCGGCGTTCTTCGTGCCTCGGCGACAATACGCTTCAGAAATTCGGGCGAAGGATCGGCAAGCGCATTCTCAAGCGGACCGGCGGCCATGAAAGCCAAAAATTTGGCATCATCCGTCCGGACTGCGGCGATCATGAGGTAGGCCAAAGCTTTGTCAGGCTCACAACCAGACTCGAGAACTTCGGAGAGATCGTCGGAAATCTCGTCGGGCCATTCACCACCGCCTTTGCGGTCATTTTCGAGATAGACGTCAATCTGCCGGATCAGCTTATCCGCGTCGGGTCGCGCAAGCGCACGCTCAAGCTCGTTAGAGAAAGACTTGTCAGGCATTTGCCGGGGCTAACTCGAGAGCCCTTTCGAAAACCTTCTCGAACATTGCTGAATCAAGACGGCCGGTGTTCTGGTTGTAGCGCGAGCAGTGGTAGCTCGACAGAAGGATTCGGCCGTCTGGCGCGGCGTTCTCGGCGCCGTGGCCGAACTTGGTTGCGGAGGGCGGGAGGCCGAGCGCTCGGGCGGCGGCGACGTGGGCGATCTGGCC
>DASUIC010000040.1:0-8807 GCA_036273215.1 Sphingomicrobium sp. | reverse complement strand
CTGCTCTCTTCAGCCGAATGGTCCCCAACGTCGCACTCCTTGTGGACAGGCGCTAACGTCGGCTCCGCGCCACGGCCAGCAATTCGGATCCGCGTGACAGGATTTTGATTTCGCTCAAGCCGGCTGCGGGACGAGGAACTCGCGGGCGAGCGCGTGGTAGAGCTTGTCCTTGCACACCAGCCGCGCCGAGCCGTCGGCGATCAGCGCGGAGGCAAAGAGCGGAAGGATCATTCCGCGGCTCGCGGTCGCCTCGACGATGATAATCACGGCGGTGAGCGGCGCTCGCACGACGCCGGTGAAATAAGCAACCATGCCGAGCAGGACCACCGCGCCCCGCGGCTCGTTCGGGAAGAGGAGGCAGAGGAGGTTGCCGACGCCAGCGCCGGTTGCGAGCGAAGGCGAGAAGATTCCGCCGGGCAGGCCCGCGACCGTCGAAAGCAGGGTTGCGGCGAACTTTCCCGGGCCGAACCACAGCGACTCCCGTGCACCCTCGACCGCCGCCTTGGCCTCGGCATAGCCGGTGCCCCAGGTCACCTGCGTCGAGATGCCGATCAGCGCGATGGCGAGGCCGCACAGCAGCGCCCAGAGGAACGGCCGCTTCGCGAGCGGGCCGAGATAACGCTCGCGTCTGTAAGTGATGGCGAGAACCAGGCGCGCGAAGACTCCGCCGGAAAGACCTCCGAGCACGCCGGCAACAGGCGCGACGAGCAATGTCCGGCCGAGGCTAAGCGTCTGCGGCATCGTCCCGAAGTAAACATAATCGCCGGCGATCCCGAGGCTGACGATTCCGGCGATTAGGATCGCGGTCATCACGAGCAGGGCGACGCGCTGCTCGAACGCGTTCGCCAGCTCCTCGATTGCGAATGCGACTCCTGCCAGCGGGGTGTTGAACGCACCCGCAACTCCCGCGGCACCACCCGCGATGATCACTCCCGCGGTGACCGGGACTCGGAACAGCCGGTGCACGCGGGTCATGATCGCCGCCGAGACCTGCACCGTCGGCCCCTCGCGGCCGACCGACGCTCCCGCGAGCAGTCCGGCGGCGGTCATCAGCAGCTTGGCGATTCCGACGCGCAGCGAAATGAGCCTGTCGACCGACGGCTCCGGGTCGGCCGTTGCGGCAATCACCTGGGGAATGCCCGAGCCGCGTCCCTCGGGCGTGAACCGGCGAGTGGCGTAGGCGATAGCGAGGACGCCCATCGGAGTGACGGCCAGCGGAAGCCACCACGTCGATGCGACGTAGTGCTTGAACAAGGCGATTGCAGCATTCGCCGTGTCGGCGAACAGGAGCGCAACGAGCCCAACAAGGATCGCTCCGCTGCCCATCGCAAGGCGGCGGCGCCAGACCGGTGAGGTCGGCCCGTGACGCCGAGCCGCAATCCGAAGCATGCGATAGTGTCGCGGTTCCGTCCTCATCCGCGACGGCGGTAGCGTAGATAATAAGGACGGCGGCCTTCGCGGAGCGACTTGGCGCCATAGCGCGTCTCGATCCAGCCGAACGGCGGTTCGAGGAAGTCCTTCGACCGCTCGGCGAGCCATTCGAACTGCGCCAGGTGCCGCTGCATGATCATCAGCGCCCAGGTGAGATAGGTCGGATCGTCGGTAGCGAGCCGGAACTCGCCGCCGGGCCTCAGCTTGGCGGCGAACAGGTCGATGGGGCGGTCGTTGACCATCCGGCGCTTGGCATGCCGCGCCTTGGGCCAGGGATCGGGGTGAAGCAGGTAGATGAAGCTGAGCGCACCGTCCGCCACTCGCTGGAGAACGTTGAGCGCGTCTCCGCGCCACAGGCGCACGTTGGCGAGATGCCGGTCGCGAATATGCGCCAGCGCGGCCGCGACTCCGTTGAGAAACGGCTCCGCTCCGATGAGCCCGTGATCGGGGAGCATATCGGCGCGCTCGACGAGATGCTCGCCCGATCCGAAGCCTATCTCGACATGCAGCGGGCGGTCGTCGCCGAACAGGAGCCGTGAGTTGATCGCGCCATCGGTCGGCACCTCGACCCTCGGCAGAAGCGTTTCGACCAGTTCCTGCTGGCTCTTGCGCAGCTTGTGCCCGCTCGACCGGCCGTAAAGCCGGTTGAGCGTCAGCGGATCGCCGGATTTGAACGCCGTCATCGAGGCGCGTGCCTATAACCGCGTCCTCATCGCGGCAAACGCAAGAGGGAACTATTTCGCGTCTGAAAGCATCAGGATCGGGGGCAGGAGGAGACAAATCATGGCATCAAGCAACGAAGGCCTCCATGGGCACCCCCACAGCACTGCCAAGATCGGCGGTCATCCGATCCACCCCATGCTGATCCCGTTCCCGATCGTCTGCTTCATCGGCGTCCTGGTGACCGACATCGTATTCCTCACCAATCACATCCACGGCTGGGCAACCGCCTCGCGCTACCTGCTGGCGATCGGCATCGTCATGGGGCTTCTGGCCGCGCTCGCCGGCCTCACGGACTTCTTCGGCGACAAAAGGATTCAGGGCTCGGATGCGATCAAGCACATGCTCGCCAACGTGACCGCGGTGGTGCTCGAGATCATCAATCTCATTGTGAGGCTGCATACTGATGCGCCGATCGGCGGGATCGGCATCGTCCTGTCGGTGATCGTGGTCCTCATCCTGGTCTACAGCGGATGGAAAGGCGGCGACCTCGTCTTCCGCCACGGGATCGGCGTCCGCGACGAATAGAGCCGTCAGGCGGCGACGGCCGCTTTCAGCTCGTCGACCAGATCGAGCCGTTCCCAGGGGAAATGATCCCCTTCCGGCTTGCGCCCGAAATGGCCGTAGGCCGCGGTCGCCTGGTAGATCGGCTTGTTGAGCGCCAGGTGCGTTCGGATTCCGCGCGGAGTCAGGCCGCCGAGCTTGCCGATGCGCTCGATCGCCGCCTCGATCTGCTCGTCGGCGACAGCACCGGTGCCGTGGGTATCGACATAAAGCGACAGCGGCCGCGAAACACCGATCGCATAAGCGAGCTGGATCGTGCAGCGCTTCGCGAGTCCGGCGGCGACGATGTTCTTCGCCAAATACCGTGCCGCGTAGGCCGCCGATCGGTCTACCTTGGTCGGGTCCTTCCCCGAAAAGGCGCCGCCGCCGTGCGGGGCCGCGCCGCCATAGGTATCGACGATGATCTTGCGGCCGGTGACGCCCGCATCCCCGTCCGGCCCCCCGATCTCGAACGCTCCGGTCGGGTTGATGTGATAGACGGTCTCGTTGCCGAGCAGGTGCTGGGGCATGACGCGCGCCACCACGTCCTTGACGTAGGCATGGAGCTCGGCCTGCTTCTCGCCTCTGTCGTAGCCTGGCTTGTGCTGGGTCGACACGACGATCGCGGTCGCCTTCGCGGGCTTGCCTTCCTCGAAGCGCAGAGTGACCTGGCTCTTGGCGTCCGGCTCGAGGAACGGCGCCCGGCCTGAATGGCGGTCGGCAGCCATTTCAAGCAGGATTTTGTGGCTGTAGTCGAGCGTCGCGGGCATCAGGTCGGGGGTCTCGTCGCAGGCGAAGCCGAACATGATGCCCTGGTCGCCAGCGCCTTCCTCCTTGTTCTCGGCGGCATCGACGCCCTGCGCGATGTGCGCGGACTGCGGGTGGAGGTGGTTCGAGAAATCGAAGCGGTCCCAATGGAAACCGTCCTGCTCGTAGCCGATGCGCTTGACCACGCCGCGCACCGCCTGCTCGATTTCCTCGCGGATTCCGGGCGCCCAATTGCCCTCCTGATCCATGATCCCCTGGCCGCGGATTTCTCCGGCGAGAACGACGCGATTGGTCGTCGTCATCGTCTCGCACGCGACCCGCGCCTCGGGGTCCTTCGACAGGAACAGGTCGACGATCGCGTCGGAAATCTGGTCGGCGACCTTGTCCGGATGCCCTTCGGAAACCGATTCGGACGTGAATAGGAATGAGCTTCGCATGGTCGAACGATAAGCCTCGAAATAAGGATATAAAGAAGTCTTTATATGTCGCCTCTAGCGGCGGCGGCGGCCCAGCACAATGCCGCCCGCGATGACGAGGAAGCCGAGCAAAATCGGGATGATGTTGCCGAAGCGGGCGAACACCGGCGCGGAGTTGGCCGCCGGCGGAAGCACGGCATCGATCACTCCGGCGGTGCGCCACGGCAGCTTCTTCACGACATTGCCGCGAGCGTCGATCACGGCGCTGATTCCGGTCGGAGTGGAGCGGAGAATCGGGATCCCTTCCTCGGCCGCCCGGAGCCGCGCCTGCGCCAGGTGCTGCGGCGGACCCCAAGAGCCGTACCAGGCGTCATTCGAAGCGTTGAAGATGAAGTCCGGCCGGTTGCGCTCGTCGACCACATGGCCGGAGAAGATGATCTCGTAGCAGACATCGAAGCCGACCTTGCCCCATTCGCCGCCAAGATCGACGGTTCGCGGTCCTGGTCCGGCGATGAAGTCCATGTCGCCGGGCGCGAGCCGCGACAGGCCGATCGCCGACAGCAGCGGCCGCATCGGCAGATATTCGCCGTAAGGTACGAGGTGCGACTTGTCATAGCGCGCCAGGACGCGCCCGCCCGGCGCGATCACGAAAATGCTGTTGGTGGCACCCGAGACTTGAGCGCCGTCCTTCGAGAAAACCGCGAGACCGCCGGTCAGGAGCAGGTCGCCGGGACCGAGAAGCGATGCGGCCTGCGTGCGCTCCAAGCGTGCGTACGGTTGCCCGGCGATGCGGGCATCCTCGAGCGGGTCGACAATCGCCGCCTCCGGCCAAAGCAGCAGCCGGGGCTGGTCGGACGGCCCGCCGGATAGCTGGGCGAAGCGGCGGGCGGCTTCTTGCGCGAACCCGGGCCGCCACTTGTCCTGCTCGCCGATGTTCGGCTGGACGATTCGCGCGTTGCGGATAGTCAGCGGGTCCGCCGGGACAGGCGAGGACGGGAGCACCCAAAGGAACACGGTGATCGCCAGAATGACCACCAGCGGCAGCCATTTGCGGTAATATTCGAGCCAGATCGCGCCGCCCAGAAGGACCTCGATCATCGACAGGCCATAAGTGCCGATCAGCGGGGTGATGGCGATCAGCGGGGTCGGCGCGAGCGCTGCCGAGGCCGGGTTCCACGGAAAGCCGGTGAAGATCGTTCCTCGGAGCCACTCCGTGATCGCCCAGGCTCCTCCAAGCACCATGACGAGGACGACGCGCTCGTGCCGTCCGAAGCGCCAGGCGAGGCCGGTCGCGATCGCGGGGTAGATGGCGAGGTAAACGGACAGCAGAACGACCGCGACCCAGCCGAGCCACGGCGGCATCGCCGACTGGTAGGTGAAGGCCGTCGCCAGCCAGTTGAGCCCAACGACGAACTGGCCGAGCCCGAACGCCCAGCCGATCAGGAGCGCGCGCCAGACGCTCTTCGACCGGCAGACCAACTCGCACAGAACGGCGATTGCGACGAGCAGCAGCGGCCACCAACCGACGGGCTTGAACGCGAAGGCCGAGGCCGCTCCGCAGAGTAGAGCATAGAACACGTACTTCATTCAGCCGCGGTCATTGCGGGGGAAGCGAAGCAATGACAAGTGAAGGCTATGACTCGCCCGCCATTCCATCTCGCCTTTCCGGTCGACGACCTCGCCGCCGCGCGACGCTTCTACGGCGACCTGCTTGGCTGCCCCGAAGGGCGAAGCGCCGACGAGTGGGTCGATTTCAATTTGTACGGCCACCAGATCGTCGCGCATCTGTCGCCGGCGGCGGTGAGGGCTCGTTCGACCAATCCGGTCGACGGTGAAAACGTGCCGGTGCCGCATTTCGGGATCGTCCTTCCGATAGACGAATGGAAGGTGCTTGCCGAGCGGCTCCGGGGGAGCGGTGTCGAGTTCGTGATCGAACCCACAATCCGCTTCGAAGGTCATCCGGGCGAGCAGGCAACGATGTTCTTCCTCGACCCCGCCGGCAACGCGCTCGAGTTCAAGGCGATGGCCAAGCCGGAAAATCTGTTCGCGAAATAGAAGAAGAATTCGTCACTCCCGCGAAAGCGGGAGTCCCGCTGTTCTTCAAGGAAGCGCGGCACCCCCGCTCGCACGGGGGTAACGACTGTCACGTGCACTTTAGCTCCGCTTCACCTCTGCAACGGGCGCATGCAGGCGCACGCGGATGATCCGGCGCGGGTCGGAGTCGATCGCTTCCAGCTTCCAACCCGACGGGTGGGTAATGCACTCGCCGCGCTCGGGGATGTGGCCCGCGAGCAGGAACATCAGGCCGCCGAGCGTGTCCACCTCGTCCTCTTCCCAGATGAGGCGCGGGTCGACGCTTTGCGCGAGCTCCTCGAGCTCGATCCGTGCGTCGGCTTCCCACAGGCCGTCGTCGAGCGAAGTCAGCATGGCCGCTTCGGCGTCGTCATGCTCGTCCTCGATATCCCCGACGATCTCCTCGACGACGTCCTCGATCGTCACCAGCCCTTCGGTGCCGCCGAACTCGTCGACGACGATCGCAAGGTGCACCCGCTCTGAACGCATTCGGGCAAGGATCTCGATCACTCCCATTGATTCGGGGACGAACAACGGCTCGCGGATCAGCGCGGCGAGCGTGCGGTCGCGCTCCGGTTCGACCTTCGCCAGGAACACATCCTTGATGTGGACCATTCCGACCACCTCATCGAGGCTCTCGCCATAGACGGGCAGCCGGCTGTGGCCGGCATCCACGAACGCCCGCACCAGCTCGTCGAAACTGATGTCGCTCGGAACCGCGATGATGTCGCCGCGCGTGACGCAGATGTCGCCGGCGGTCTGCTCGCCGAAATGGAGCAGGTTGCGCATCATCTGCCGCTCTGGCGGAGTGAGGTCGCCGGCGACCGGGTGCGAGCCGGGCTCCTCGGCCTCGTCGATCGCGTCCTCGATCTCTTCGCGCAGCGTTGGCTCGGATTCGCCGCCGAAGATCAGGTGGCGCATGCCGCGCCAGATTCCGGATCCGCTGTCATCGCCGCGCGTCGCCATCAGGCGGTGAGCTCATAAGGGTTGGCGATCTTCAGGCGGGCGAGCGCACGGACTTCAGCCGCCTCCATCTCGGCGGCCTCGTCGTCGCGCTGATGGTCGTAGCCGAGCAGGTGAAGCGTGCCATGGACGATGAGGTGTGTCGCATGCTGCTCGAAAGGAACCCCTTTCTCCACGGCTTCGCGCTTGCAGACCCCGCGCGCGAGCACGATATCTCCCAGCAACATTTCTCGTTCGGAAACATTTGCCCGGATCAAATCGAGATCGTCGGCCATGGGAAAGGAAAGCACGTTGGTTGGCTTGTCCTTGCCGCGCCATTTGGCATTCAGCGTTCGCACCCGCTCGTCGCTTGTGAACGTCGCGGAGATTTCGACTGGCCGTTCGCCCAATGCAAGCTCGGGATAGCGGCTCTCGGCAATCGCCGCTTCCGCCGCGCGGCGAACGAGCGACAGAAGCGCGCTTCTACTGTCCCATTCCTCATCGGCTTCTAGCGCGATTTCGAGCATCAGGGCCCCGGGTGCCTCGCCGTCCCGTCTTCATAGGCGTCGACGATGCGTCCGACCAGCGGGTGGCGGACGACGTCCGCCGCCGTGAAGCGCACGACGGCGATGCTCTTGATCCCCTCGAGCCGATGGACAGCGTCGGCGAGGCCCGACCTGGTCGGGTCGGGAAGATCGACCTGATAGGGGTCGCCGCAGATCACCATCCGGCTCCGCATCCCGAACCGGGTGAGGAACATTTTCATCTGCAGCGGCGTCGTGTTCTGCGCCTCGTCGAGGATGATGAAGGCGTCGTTGAGCGTGCGGCCGCGCATGAAGGCGAGCGGCGCGATCTCGATCTCTCCGCTGGCGATGCGGCGTTCGACCTGCTCGGTCGGGAGCATGTCGTAGAGGGCGTCATACAGGGGCCGGAGATAGGGATCGACCTTCTCCTTCATGTCGCCAGGAAGGAAGCCGAGCCGCTCGCCGGCCTCGACAGCCGGGCGCGACAGGATCAGCCGGTCGACGCTTCCGCTGATCAGCTGCGACACCGCCTGGGCAACAGCGAGATAAGTCTTGCCGGTGCCGGCAGGCCCGAGCCCAAAGATCATCTCGTCGCGAGCGAGCGCCTCCATGTACGGAGTCTGCATCGCCGAGCGCGGAACGATGGTTTTCTTGCGCGTGCGGATCATCACCTTGGGCGCGGAGGTCACCTCCTCCTGGATGATCCCGTCGAGATTGGGCTGGGCGGCCATTCCGAGCACCGCCTCGACCGCCTCGCCGTCGACGTCATGCCCATGGTCGAGCCGATTGTAGAGCCCGACGAGAACGTCGCGAGCCCGCGCGGCGGCATCCGGGTCACCTTCGATTTGCACGCGATTTCCGCGCGCGGCGATGTGCACGCCGAGCCTCTGCTCGATGGTGATCAGGTGCCGGTCGTAATCGCCAAACAAGGGCCCCAGCAAATAAGGCTGCTCGAACTCGAGCTCGAGCCGCGCTCTGTCGGGAACTGCGGCAAGGTCGCGGCGGGCCATCAAGCGGCGACCTTCGCGCGCACGGCGCCGGCCATGCTGTTCGGGCCCGCGGCGACGAGAGTCACGTCGATGAGTTCGCCGGCTTTGGCGTCGGTCTCGATGTGCACCGATTGGAGCCACGGGGAACGGCCAATCATCTGGCCCGAATGGCGCCCTTCGCGCTCGATCAGGATTTGCGTGTCGACTCCCACTTTCGAACGGTTGAACGCGAGCTGATGCGCGTTGATCCGGTCGTGGAGTCGCTGGAGCCGCTCGTCCATGATTTCGCGCGGGATCTGGCCGTCCATCGTCGCTGCAGGAGTACCCGGCCGAGCGCTGTACTTGAACGAGTAAGCGGCCGCGTAGCGCACGTAGTCGACGATGCGCAGGGTCGCTTCGAA
>DASUIC010000039.1:0-13447 GCA_036273215.1 Sphingomicrobium sp. | reverse complement strand
AGTCGCCCTCTCCCGCGAGCGGGAGAGGGAAGCTGGACAAGGATTTGGCGTTGGCTTTGCTGCGCGAGCACAAGAAGGGGATTGCCGGCGCCAGGGACGGCGGCGCGCCGGCGCTGCGGAGCGCGGAGTGGAGCGAGGTCGAGGCTTATTTCATCGCGCGGTTGAGGGCGCTGAAGGTGCGGATCGACTCCTCCCCCTCGGGGGGAGGTGGCGCAAAGCGCCGGAGGGGGTGCGGCTCGCACGACAGGCCCCCTCCACCGCGCTGCGCGCGGTCCCCCTCCCCCAGACAAGCTGGGGGAGGATTTGAGTGAACGCGGTTCCTGGCTGGCTCGGCGCTCTCGCGGGGCTGGAGGAGTGGCGGCTGAGCCGCATGCTGCGCAAGGCGCCGGCGCCGATCCGGCGGCGGTTGTTCGAGGAATGGTCGTGGCAGGCGCATTCGGGGCAGGTCGAGCCGCCTTCGACAGGCTCAGGATCCGAGTGGCGCACCTGGCTGATCATGGCGGGCCGCGGGTTCGGCAAGACCCGCGCTGGCGCAGAGTGGGTGATGGCGCGCGTCCGCGAAACCGAAGGGGCGCGGGTCGCGCTCGTCGGCGGCACGATCGAGGAAGTGGTCAAGGTTATGATCGAGGGCGAAAGCGGGCTCAAGGCCGCGGCGCGGACCGGCGAAAAGGTGCGCTGGCGGCCGAGCCGGTCGATCCTCGAGCTTCCCAATGACGCGATCGGCCTGCCTTATTCGGGCGCTCGGCCAACCAAGCTCAGGGGCCCGCAGCATCATTTCGCCTGGTGCGACGAGATCGCCAAGTGGCGGCTGCCCGACGAGAGCTGGGACAATCTGATGCTCGGGCTGCGGCTGGGCATGAAGCCGCGGGCGGTGGTCACGACGACTCCGCAGCCGATCCCTTTGCTCAAGCGCATCCAGCGGCTGAAGGGGACGGTGACGAGCGGCGGCCGGACCATCGACAATGTCCATCTGCCCGCGGATTTCGTCGACCGGGTGACCGAAGCTTATGGCGGCACCCGGCTCGGGCGGCAGGAGCTGGACGGAGTCTATCTCGAGGAGCGCGAGGGGGCGCTGTGGACGAGGGCGCTGATCGAGCGGTGTCGGGTGCAAGCGATCCTCCCCGGAACGGGCAGGTGGCAGTCCGAAGGACTGACGGGGGGGGTCTGAGCCCTGTACCACGGCCCCTCCACCATCCTTCGGATGGTCCCCCTCCCCGTTCCGGGGAGGATTTGGTTCGGGTCGTCATTGGGGTGGACCCGCCGGCGGGGGAGAATGGGACTTGCGGGATCGTGGTTGCCGGGTTGGCGAGCGACGGGTTGGCTTACGTGCTCGCCGACGCGAGCGCCGAGCGGGCGCGGCCGGAGCGGTGGGCGGATGCGGTCGCTCGGGCGGCCGAGCTGTGGCGAGCCGACCGGGTGATCGCCGAAGCCAACCAGGGCGGGGCGATGGTCGAGACGGTGCTCCGCGCGGTCGAACAGGCGCTTCCGGTGAAGCTTCGGCATGCGAGCGAGGCCAAGGGCAAGCGCGCCGAGCCGGTCGCGGCGCTGTTCGAGGCGGGAAGGGCGCGGTTCGCTGGGAGCTTTCCCGAGCTCGAGGACCAGCTTTGCGCGCTGACTCCCGGCGGCGGCTATGCCGGAAGGGGAAGTCCCGACCGCGCTGACGCGATGGTTTGGGCGATGTCGGAGCTGATGCTGGGGGCGAGGAGAGAGCCGAGGATCAGATCGCTGTAAGCAGGCCGCAGCCGGGTTGCGCCGCTCAGGACAGCCCCCTAAATGCGCCGCTCAAGGGTTCCCGTCGAAGTACCGCTTCAATGGGGTTCCCCGGGTGGGCGTGTAGCTCAGTGGTAGAGCACTGTGTTGACATCGCAGGGGTCGCAAGTTCAATCCTTGCCACGCCCACCATTTTCCTCTTCTAAAATCAAAAGTTTAGCTGAGTGAAGTCGAGTTACGCTGCAGTGTTCGGCTGGTGCAACTGAACCCGAAACTTGGTCTTGAGCATTCCAACACCCTTGAAATGGACCCTCGTTTACCTTGGCGGGCACCGCACATATTGGTCAGCGTTATCTGCCAAGAACATTTGCTCAACGTAATGGCCTGAACCTTCGGCCATGCTGCGCGCGAGCGGTGGCAGTTCTGCAAGCGATCGTGCCACGTCGTCCAACGGGATGGGCGACGCGGTTTCGGGCGGGTCGATCCGAATGACGTTGTTCTTTTCCAACCAGCAGATAGGCTTGGCCCAGTGCATTGAGAGACTGTGCGCGCGAGGCTGCGGCGAAAGCGCGGAGAAAGGCCCAATGCCGAATGCCACCCTGTCGCGCATTCTCGTTGATTGTAAACGCAGTGTCGCCAGTGCCGATGGTCAAGATGCGAACATTCTCGCGTGGCACATCATAGCAGGCCAGCGAGTCCACTAGCGCGTTCATGACGGGGTTGTTCGCCCAAAGCCCGCCGTCGATCATGACATAGCCGTCGTCGTTGACGCCGGGGAAATAGCTGGGAGCCGCGGTCGTGTGTAGTGCGACATGCGCGAACTTCTTGTGCCGATCCTTTTGATAGTCAGGATGGTGCGGCGTTTTGTAGACGAAGGGTTCACCGTGCCTCCCTTCAAAGCTCGGTATCACCAATCTAGTGGTAGCCTCGTCGAGCAGCGTTTCACCGAACACCGACAACAACTCGTCCATTAGCGCTGCCTGATTGTGCTTGGGCTGTGAGAGCCAGCGCCAAAGCCTACCATACTTGCGCAGACCAGAGAGGGGCGGGAAAATCCGCTCGCCACGCTCGACATAGATCCGAAGCGCGTCAGCCGCGGTCATTCCTCGGGCAAGTGCGAGGGCGATAACACCGCCGGTGGACGTTCCAGCGATCATATCAAAGCAGCTGCCAATCGATCGACCATCTAGGAATCGTCGCTCGATCTCCGCCAAGTAGGCGGCGGCAAACACGCCGCGAATGCCGCCGCCATCGATCGAAAGTATTCGAAACGGTCGCCCCTCTGGCCACGCCTGCTTGACCCGCGCGTGCTGAAATTGGGCATCAAACGTCTCGATCATCAGACCAAATTCACCGATGCCGATGTCATACGCGACGGCCTGGGAAACATCCTCGACATGCCCCTCTTGAAGAACAAACCGTGTTTCGGGCGCCCCGAGGCAGTCTTTCGCCATGGCAAGCGAACTCGCAGGCAGAAGGTGCCGGACGGCTATTGGATTGATACGCAAAACCATTTGCCGCGGCGCGCTGAACGATTGGCGACATCATCGGATGATCGTCACATGCCGTTCATCGGTCGGGTGCTAGGAGCGACTATCACCTGAGATCGCAACCGAGCGCCCTGTGACAGAGAGACCTATCGTGCTCTCGCTCGCAGGAGATGCATCATGGAAAAGGCATATTGGCTCGGCCGGAATAGGGCTTCGCTCAAGGCCGCCCAGCACGCAGTTAGCGCGGAGGCTCGGCTGATTCATTACGATCTTGCCGGTCGCTACAGTTTGAACGCCCTCTCAGCTGAGACCCAGGCAATCGATGTGGCCGATGTGCTGCCGCCCGCGATCTACGCGCGGAACGCCACCAGCCCCGACAAGGTGCGCTCCAATGTCTGAGGTTGCACGCATTCTCGCTTTCGCTTCGGTGGTTCTGATGGGGAGTTCGTTCGCAATTTGGTCCAACTGGCTCCGAGGACCGCTGCTGCAGCGACTGGGTGGGGTGCGCGCATCAAATGCCGTCCCAGCCGCGGTCGCCATAAAATTGCTGATGGCGTCGTTCGTCACCAGCGCGGTGGCCGCTGCGTTGGCCATTCTCGGGTGGATCTCTCCGTAGGAGCGACCTCCGCAAAGCTGCTCTACTTGCTCATGACCTCTCGCACGGCGGCCTCAACGTCGCTGATGCGGAAGGGTTTGCTCAGGACAGGGTGCTGGGGCATGCGCGACCGCGCGTCGTCGGCTCGCCCTGTGATGAAGATTACCGGGATTGGCTTTTCAGCGCAGATGGTCTGGACCGCATCGATACCGGAACCGGGCTTCAGCTCGATGTCGGCAGTGATCAAATCTGGGCATCGTTGCCTCGCTGCGGTTACCGCTTCATCGAGCGACACAGCGAAGTCAAAAGATGTGAAGCCGCAGCTGCTCAAGAGCTCCTCGATCGTCATGGCGATCAGATCGTCGTCCTCGATGATCAGTGCATGCATTGCGGGGCTCCGCTGAGGATAAGGAGTGCAACCGCACTCCAGCACCGGTTCTCAGACGCGCCTGTGATAACAGGTAAACTCATCGTCAGCTGGGATGGGGCCACCTTATTTTGGTTAGGCGTTGACGCGCAAAGGTGTATGATCGCCGAACCACCGAAAATCGCAGGCGCGTCGGTGGCTGAGAGATGTGCGAAGCTCCCGCCCAACGGAGCAAACCCATGCAAGAGCTTCCCGACGTAGCCCAGGCGCAAGCCCTTGCGCTGGCTATTGTCGATACCTTGCCCGAGCCGTTTCTGGTCCTCGATGACTCGCTGCAGCTGCTCGCGGGAAGCCGATGCTTCTACGAAGTCTACGGAGAGGACCCCGCAACTGCCCATGGCCGCTCCATGTTCGAGCTGTCCGGCGGGCAATGGGACATCCCTGGGCTGCGGCAGTTGCTTGCGGCAGTTGTGGATGATCGGACGAGCATCGACAGCTTCGAGTTCGAGCGGGTGTTCACGAAGCTCGGCAAGCGCACTCTCCATCTCAACGCACTTCCCATTCGCGATGAAAGTGGATCGGGTCGGATGGTGCTTGTCGCAATCAAGGACATCACGGAGCGCCGTGTCGCTGAGCAAGAGAAGCAGCAGCTCTTGGAGCACACCGAGGAGCTGCTTGAGCAGCAGAGGACGCTACTCCGCGAAATGCGACACCGGATTGCGAATAGCCTCCAGATCATTGCCAGCATCCTGCTGCTGAAAGCGGGCGCAGTGACTTCCGAAGAGACCAAGAACGAGCTTCGTGCAGCTCACCAGCGTGTCATGTCGGTTGCCGCCGTGCAGAGCCACCTCCAAGCATCGGACGGTATCGAGCAGATCGAGATTGGTCCCTATCTCACGAAGTTGAGCTCTGGCCTTGCCTCGTCGATGGTGGACCCGCGACAGCACATCAACATCCAGGTAAGTGCAGATCCTGGCGCGCTCCCCACAAGTCACGCGGTCAGCATCGGACTGATCGTCACCGAACTCATCATTAACGCCGTCAAATATGCCTTCCCCGAGGCGCGTTCGTCAGCCAGCATCCGAGTAACCTTCGAGATGGCCAAGTCAGACTGGAAGCTGACCGTTGCTGATAACGGCTCCGGCCGGCGGGAAAGTGACGAGCCGAGCGCATCGACAGGGTTGGGAACAGCTCTCGTTGCCGCCTTGGCGAAGCAGCTCAAAGCTCAGGTGTCCGAAACTTCATCGAAGAAGGGCATGGTGGTCGCTGTGACGAAGGCGACCTTCGAGTCCCGATTGCCAAAGGTCGCGTAGGCCAAACCGTATGTTTTACAAAAAAAGACGCCCAGCCGAAGCCGGGCGCCTTTTCGCGTGACGAACTAACTTATCAGCGCGCGATGTCGAGCAGTGCCAGAATCATCTGAGACTGACGGTCGATCTGGTAGACGCGCCCATTGTCGTAGCCGTAGTAGATCCGGGCATCGTCGACATACTGGCCGCGATACTCGGCTGGCAGGTTGACGATACGAGCGGTGGCGTGCTGGCCAATCCTCACGTCCCCGTTGAAACGATCGCCGGGGTGCAATCCCGCGAACCTTGCGTCAGGCACCCAGTGGCCATTGATGCTGCCATTTTCCCAGGTTGCGGCCTGATTGCGGTGCCAGTTGCGATGGCTACTGGCAACGCGGATATCCTTGGCAAGCGCAGTGCTGCGCTGCAGAAGCTGTGCGTGCTCGCGGCCGCTGATGCCGTTCGGGCTGAACCGTCGTTCGAGGCGCACCAATCGGCTGAGGTCTTCGCGAAGGCCGATGCTTTCACGCCGAGAGATCGTGCCCTGGCTCACCCCGGCGTCGATCTGCATCTGGAGCTGCTGGCTGTAAGTGCGGCTATGTCCCCACTGTGCAGGTGCAGGAGCGGACGGTGCCTGGGTGTAAGTCGGTTCATGGACCCACTGGGCTGAGGCAGGCGCGGCCACAGAAAGGCCGGCGACGGCTGCCATTGTCATGTAAATCGGTCGCATTGTGGTTTCTCCTTGAGTCCCGCTGTGGGGGACACCGTCGGCGGTCAGAGTGAACTGCCGCACGATCGGGCATTGAAGAGGTGGGCGGAGACGAACAGTCGCCCCCGCCCACGTTGTTGTTAGATCGTCTGGAGGTTGAGCGCGCAGGGCTGACGCTCGGTGTTGGTGCCGACGTCATAGGAGAGACGCTGACCCACGGTCGGGACGGCCTTATTTTCCCAAGAGAAGGCGCCGCGCTCAAAGCGGAGCATGTCGCCCCCGGTTTCCGGCTTGATCTCGCCGTGGCCGTTGCTGGTGTCGAACGAGCTGACGGTTCCGAAATATTTCATGGTGAGTTCCTTTGATGGCAGGCGCGGAATGGCGCGCTGCCGCTAGGAGACGTCAAAGATGGAGGAAGGTGCGGCTTAGCGCCCAAAACCGTCGATTGCGACTGGTAGCAAACAGGGAGATAAGCGCTGGCTGCCGATTAAGCAAGGCATTCGGCAAAATAAAAAGAAAGAACCCAGAAAACTTGACATAAAATAAAGGCTGCCACATTATAGTATTTCTTTGAACAGTTCTTACATCGTAGTTATGATAATTCATCGTAAGGAGAACGACGATGTTTGGATTTACTGGAGCTGATAGCGCAGAGACCGTCGTCCGCAAGCGTGAATACATTGCCGAGGCGCAGGCGCGCTGGCCCTTCCTCACCCGCTTCGATGCATCCACAATCAAGAACGAACGGCAGCTGTCCACAATGGTGAAGGAGCGCTGCTCCCGGTCGCAGGAGGAGGCGGAAGCCGACGTCCACGGATGGATGGAAGGCAAGGCGTTCTAACGATGGAGACGGAGCGCCGCTCTCCGCCTGAGACCCCCCTGTTCTTCAACGAACTCGGGGTGAACAGCATCCAGATCGGCGTTGCAGCCTTTCATTGTATGGGTGTTATGCCTCCCCACGATCATCCGCACGTCTATCTCAACATGGGAGAGGAAACAGATATTCTGTGCTCATATTGTTCGACAGAATACCGCTTCAACGCTGCGCTTTCGTGGAATGAAACGATCCCCGAGAACTGCTGCGCGGCCGCAACGACGCAGCGCCGCCCCGTTCCCCAGGTGCAATGAACAGTGAGACACTTCGGAACCGTAAAATCGTCGGATGCCACGACCGGCCACGGTTCGATCTGCCCAAGTCGCGCCGGCGGGATCATCGGCTTTCAAAAGGGCGCGGCTCTTTGGCAACGAAGCGTCGATCCGGTTTCTGGACAGCGCTTATCGTATGAGCTGGCCCTGAAGGACGGCGGAGCACGAGCGGCCAAGCTGCGAATGCTGGCGAGCGCGATTGAAGCGCATGCGCACGTTTAGAGCAAATGATCGAAAGGAACCAAGATGAGCGCATATCCTGATGCCGAGCCCAGCAATGCCGAGCTCGAGCACTATGACATCGAAAGAGTTCCCGCTGACACCTTCGTCTGGCATGGCTACCGTTATACACAGGCGAGAGACGCGCTGGCGGCCGCGAAGCGTGCGGAGAAACGATGAGCCGCGTAAATCCTGCTGGCATTGAGCGAGGCAGACGTAAGAACTCACTGCGCTCGCCTTGCGGTCGGGGTCTCGTCAATCGAAGATCTGTCGGGCGGCGGTGTCCGGCTGGTATGCCAGAGTAGCGCCGGCGCCGACACGATGAGGCACAAGCTGCAAACGGCTCTGATCCGCGGTGAGGTGGTTCGTGAAAGGGTTCGTCCGTCGAAGCATCGCATATGAGGCCGAAGGGCATGCTTGGCCTACGATGGGCTAGATGGCTCTCTCATTGCATATCAATCGTTACTCGTCCCATCGAGCTCGTCTAGGATGCGTTCGGTCTCGGCGACCAGTCTCAGACGCTCTTGTTCATCGATTCCCGCCATCGCTAAGCCACCGGCCAGCACGGATGCCGCATCCTCCGTCGAGATCTGGCGCAATCGCCTGTCGATCACCTTGAGCCGCGCAAGAATGCTCTCATCACTCATCGGGCTGTCCGGTTCTGCCGGCGATGTTGCCGACGGAGGCCGGTCATAGGTTGTGGCAAGGACGGCGCCTGGCACTGGTGTGTTCCGCTTGATGAACGCTTCGGCCTCTCGCATCGTCGCGAACGCATGTTCGCTGGTTTCGCCTCCGTGATGTTCCAAGAAAACGACATACGGCAGGTCGGCGTTTGAGGCGCGCGTCACGCGCCCGCTCGTCGAGCTCATGTGACCACCTTCATTGTCCCACGATTGCTCCTCGCGTTTCGTTGCGTCGTTGGCGAGCTTGGTGCCGACCTCCTCGGCTGCTGACCGAAAAGCGGTAAAGCTTTTGTCTTGCGCTTTGTCGGGATCAGGCATGGGATTTCTCCTAAGCTCAGGCGTCAGGCGCCATGTTGTTCAATGCTTCGCTTAACGGCGGCGTCGATCGCCCTGTCTTCGGCTGACGCCTTTTCGTTGCGCTCTACGGCGCGGTCCTCAAGCCTTGCCGCTCGACCTCTGTCGGTTTCAATACTGCGCTTCCTCCGCGGAGAATCCGATGCGAGAGAGACAATCGTTCGTAAATTGCGCATGAGCGCGCCCTTTCTTTCAACCGAGCGATGGCGGCAATGAGCGGTCCTCTCCATATGGGGACGCATGTGACTAGTTACGAGCAGCTATCTGCTTGGGCTCGGGCCAACCGCGGCTGGTAGTTTGAGAGGGGAGCTGACCTGCAGTGTTCGGGTGGTTCAAAGTGCACCAGAACCGTTGCTGAAACCGGTTTTCATTGGGCAAATCGGCATATTTTCCGACTCAGAAGCACCAAAAATCAACAGGTTAGCTGGGGCAGCTCGTGTTGACATCGCAGGGGTCGCAAGTTCAATCCTTGCACGCCCACCATTTTCTTTCGCTGAAGCAGTGGCTTAGCTGCGGCCCCCACGCCGGACGCCGGTGTCCTGGAACGGCGGGGTCGCGTTCATTTCGAGAGCGATTTTCAACGCTCTTGCAGGCGTGATCGGGCGGTTCGGGTAGGCGTCGAGGACGATCGCCGGGATCAGCCGCTGGTTGAGGTCCGAGTAAGTGAATCCGGCCTGACCGGCGCCCGGGCCGGTCGCCTCCACGATCGCCTCGACTTCCGCCGGTTCGAACCCCAGCTCGGCGAGCTTGGGACCGAGGAGCTGCCGGCGCTGCTCCGCCTCGGGGCGGCCGAACACGAGGATTTCCGCGGCGCGCCGCGTGACCGCCGGGTCGAGCGCGTCGTAGCGGTTGGTGCACATGATGACAGCGGCGGGCATCCGCCGGTTCGCAAGGCGGTCGATTCCGCGGATGAAGGCGTTGACGCCGCTGATTTCCTCGTGGTGCATCTCCGCGGTCTCGCGCGACTGGGCGAGGGCGTCGGCTTCGTCGACCAGCAGGAGCACCGCGCCTTCGGAGCCACCCTTGCCCTTCTCGATCGTGCTCGCTTCCTTGACCGTGAAGTCGAATGCGGCGGAGATGAGCTGGGTCATTTCGCCTACGCCGCCCTGTCCGCGCGCGGAGAGGCTGAGCGGCAGGAGGTCGATCTCGATATTCTCCTGGCGCGCCACGGCATCTCCGATCGTCTCGGCAAGCTCGGTCTTGCCCGAGCCGACATCGCCGCCGAGGATGACCAGCGGTGGACGCTGGAGCACGCTGTCGACAAGCAGGTCCGCGCCGGGATGATGAGTCTCGCCCCAGCGCCTGAGGCCTCCGGGATGGACGAGAAGGCCGAGGACCTTGGTCAGCCTCGAGATATGGTCGTCGAGCCCGACCAGGCGCTCGAGCCGCTCGCGCGCGGTCGGGTGGGGGTAGGACAGCCGCCGTTCGAACAGGGTCATCATGTCGATCATGACGGCGCTGTATAACAGCCGTTCGGCGGAGTGCGATATTTGTGCTTAGCGCTCGGGCTGCGGCATCAGCCGGTCGAGCAGCCTGCCGAGCCGGCCCTGCGACCAGGTGAGCGACTGATAGAGGCGCAGGACCGTGCGGGCCCAGGCCGTGTAGAGCCGAGGCGCATGGACGGCGCGCGCAAGGCTGAACATGCGATGGCTCCAGCGCGCGATCAGGTAGCGCATGCGGTAGACCAGCTTGCGGCGGAGCGGCAGGTCTGCGGAGGGCACGACCCGCTTTCGCGGAGCAACACCGCGGCGGCGCCAGGTCAGGCGGTAGGCGAGACCGTCGCGCCGGTGCCTGAGCCCCGCGGCCTGGGTCAGGACGATGAACTCGGCGTCGACGACTTCGAGCTGCAGCCGCCCATCCGCGCGCGCCTGCTCGATCATGTCTTTGAGCTCGGGCGTGCGAGCCACGACGACATTCGTGCCGCGGCCGTCTGAGGAATATGGCTCGACCCACGCGTCGCCGAAGCTGATGTCGGCCGTCTCGCCCACGACGTCGTCACACCAGTCGCATGCCGGATTCTGGAAGAACCCCGCGCCCCAGTCTCCGTCGGCGAAGTGCCACCAGTCGCCCGCTGCGGCTGTGCCGTCGTCGAGCTCAAGATGCGCCCGGTACCAGTTCGCGGGCCGGGCCCCGTCCTTGAGGCGATAGTCGAGTGCGCGGACTCGCCCGAGCTCGGTGCCGAGCTGCCAGGCGAAGCTCTCGATCATCGCGGCGCTTTTCTGATGGCCGCAGAACAGGCCGAGGGTGTGGGTCACCCGCTCGCGGATGACGGGATCGGTGCGGCGTAGGAGGTGGATCGCCTTGATGAAGCAAGGCACGCCGACGACGGCGTAGCGGCCGGGCGTATCGCGGATTTCGCGAAGAACGGACGACAGCTCGACGGGGTAATAGCGCGACTTGGCGCCGGCGCTCAGCTCATCGAGCGAGCGCGAGATTCGATAGTCGAAATGGCGGCCCGACGCCGGATCGGTCGCGACCACATGCGCGACTCCGTCGACGGCGCCGGTGCGCATTAGCTCGGCCGCGACCCAGTTGGTGAGTCCGCCCGAGCTTCCGTTGCGCCGGAACGGGTCCTCGATCGCATGGCCGACATAAGCCGTCACGAATCGGCCGATGCGCAGATCGCCTTGGGGTGCGCCCCCGAACCGCTCGGTCGCAATCGCGTCTTCGTTCGCGGCTGCTGGCGAGAACGGGCATATGTGCGAAAAGTCTGCGGACGCGCCCTCCAGCCACTCATGGTCGCCGGACGGTCTGAGAAAGCCGTGGCGGTCCCACCGCATTTGCGCCTGCGGATTTGCGGCAACACAACTTCCGCAGCCGATGCACAGGCCGGAGTCGACGACCTCGCGCCTGCTGACCAGCGGATCGGACGCGCCGGAGCGCGGATCAGCAGAGTGCCGCATCGAGATAGGCCGCCGATCGCTCGCGGTAATCGTCGATGCGGGCGACGACTCCGGGGCGCACGGGCGTTTCCATCAGCTCGGCAAAGTCCCGCTCGGGCGTCTGCTCGTCAACCAGGCGCTGCTGTGCTCCCAAGATGTTGGCCAGATCCGGGATTTTGATCGAGCGATAGTCGCTCGGCGCCGTGGTCCACGGTTTGCCGTTGAGCAGCGCGAACACGCAGCCGTGGAAGAAATTGGTCACGACTGCATCGGCGCCCGCCATCAGGCGAGCGAAGTCGGTCGGTTCGACGTCGATCCGCTGCTCGTCGGCAAAGTCGTTGGAGTAACCGAGGCTGACCAGTTTCGTACCGCGGCGCTCGGCCCATTTACGGACCATCGGCTTCAACCATTTCGGGAAATTGTGTCCGTAGATAATTGCATAGTGGCCGAGGCCCTGCGCCGGCTCGGCCCTGGTCACTTCGGGAAATTGCAGGCACGGATCGAGCACGAGGTCGGGCTCCCGGCTCGTGCCGCCGCGCACGAGGTGCCAGCTGTTCTCATCGCGCACCGAGATCGCGGAGAAGCGGTCGAGCTTGCGCGCCCAGCTCGGGTGCATCCCGTCCCACGCGCTATGATTGCCGAAGCTCGCCGCATAAGCGACGAACCGCCGCGCCTTGAGCCCGTCACCGAAAAAGATCGGATTGCTCCCGTACCAGGGGTGACGGAAGTTCCACACTTCGTCGCTGCCGACGACGACCGTGTCATAATCGCCCGCGGCTTCGGGCTCGTGAAGCGAGAAGCGGCGCGACAGCGGCAGCCGCGCGACGGCGTCGATGAACTTGCGCGTCTTGGCGCGATAGTTCGGAAGCTCGCGCGCGGGAATCTTTTCCGGCAGCTTGGGCTGAAGCGCGCACTTCGCCTCGGCGCGACGGACGCATTTGCAATCATGGTCGAGAAGCTCGGCATCGTGGCCAAGCTCGCGAAGGCCTTCCACCAGGCAGCGCGCCTGCCAGTAGGAGCCGTAGTTGATGCACTTGTGGAAAGTGAGAACGCCGATCTTTTTGCCTTTGCCCGCCATGCAGTCGAAATGCCCGGCAGATGGCGACGTTCCGTTCTACAAAGAGCCTCGGCCAACTAGTGCGCAACTCGGCTGCTCGACGCGGCGTTCATCGGAACGCATAGCGGTCAGACATCCGACAGGAGCGGCGAAGTTCTGGGTTGATGGAAAGTAGCATCCAATCCCAAACCGGGGACGATCGGGACGATCTCCCCGGCTCGTCGGAGCACGGGCCGCCGCGGCCGCCGCCCGAGCATCGCGGCCAGCCCACCAGCGGGCTGTTCCGGTCGCTTCGCAACAGCAATTTCCGCTTGTGGTCGGCGGGGGCGCTGGTCTCCAACGTGGGCACCTGGATGCAGCGGATCGCGCAGGACTGGCTCGTCCTGACCGAGCTGACCAGGCACGATGCCGCCGCGGTGGGTTTCGTCACCGCGCTTCAGTTCGCGCCGCAGCTTCTCCTTCTCGCGTGGACCGGCTCGGCGGCGGACCGGTGCAACCGGCGCAAGCTTCTGCTCGTCACCCAGGCGACGATGGGATTGCTCGCGGCCGGTCTGGGGCTGCTCACGATCTCGGGTTTGGTCCGGACCTGGCACGTCTATGTCTTTGCATTCCTTCTCGGCTGCGCGGCGGCGTTCGACGCTCCGGCACGGCAGACCTTCGTTTCCGAAATGGTCGGCGAGCGCGATCTGTCCAACGCGGTCGCGCTCAACTCGGCGAACTTCAATTCCTCCCGGCTCATCGGGCCCGCCGTCGCCGGGCTGATCATTGCCGAGGTGGGGGCGGGCTATGCGTTCCTGATCAACGCCTGCTCCTACATCGCGGTGATCGCCTCCCTCCTGGCTATGCGTACCAGCAAGCTGCACAAGCGCGACCGCCCGGGATCGGGCGAGAGCCGGCTTCGCGACGGCTTTCGCTATGTGCGCTCTCGGCCGGATCTGCGCACGCT
>DASUIC010000038.1:0-9222 GCA_036273215.1 Sphingomicrobium sp. | reverse complement strand
CTCGCCTGCCTGGTCGTGCTTCTCGACAGCGCTCCCGGCCACCGGTGGATCGTCGACCGGATTGCGGGCATCGAGACCCAGTCCGGCTTGCGCATTCGCATCGGCCGAATCGACGGCTCGATCTTCGGCAAGTCGCAGCTGCGCAACGTCTCAGTCGCCGACCAGGACGGCGTCTTTCTCACCTCGCCCAACATCAAGCTCGACTGGACGCCCGGCGCCTGGCTCGAGAACAAGCTCCACATCGACAGCGTGACCGCGGACCGGGTCACGCTCAGTCGCCTGCCCAAGCTGAAGCCCAGTACGAAAAAGGGCCCGATCCTACCGGGATTCGACATCCACATCGGCGAGCTCCGCATCGACCGGCTGGATGTCGGCCCTGCGGTGGGCGGGAAGGCGCGCAGCGGCCGCGTGTGGGGCGAGGCCGACATGCATTCGGGCCGCGCACTGGTCGAGCTCAAGACGGCGCTGAACAATGGCGGCGACCGCATCGCGCTCCACCTCGACGCCGAGCCCGATCGAAACAAGTTCGACGTCGCCGCGCGGGTGAATGCGCCCGCGAACGGGCTCGTTCCCACCCTGATCGGCACGCGTCGCTCGATCGACCTGACCGTCGGCGGGAAAGGGAGCTGGACTCACTGGCGCGGAAGCGCTGCGCTCGACCTTTCTGGTCGGCCGACGGCTCGACTGGCGCTTGGCGTCGACAGCGGCCGCTATCGGCTCAAGGGCGAGTGGGCGCCCGCGCAATTCCTCACCGGCAAGCTGCAGCGGCTAACTGCGCCCGTTGTCAGCATTCGCGGCGACGCCACCCTCCACGACCGCATTCTCGACGGGGAGCTTCTCGCCGCCTCTCCCGAGCTTCGCGCGGTCGCCAAGGGCCAGGTCGATCTGGCGCATAACCGCTACCGCGCAATGCGCCTCGGCATCGATCTGGTGAAGCCTGCGGCGCTGTTCCCGAACATGACCGGCAAGAATGTCCGGATGGTGTGGACCCTGGACGGGCCGTTCGCCACCGCGGATTGCTCCTACCGTCTGACCTCCCAGTACGTGCAGTTCGACACGACCGGGTTCACCGGATTGCATGCGGACGGACGGGGCAGGCTGACTCCCTGGCCGATGCGCGTTCCGATACGGCTCTCGGCCAAGGCGATCACCGGCATCGGCGATGTCGCTGGCGCCATGCTCGCCAGCCCGTCGATCGAAGGCTGGCTCACGATCACCCCGAAGCTGGTCCGCGGCGATGGCCTCAAGCTCACCAGCGCCAAATGGAACGGCAAGCTGTCGCTGCTGATCGACCTCGTCACCGGCCGCTTCCAGGTCCTGCTCTCGGGCGCGATGCAGCGTTACCTGGTTCCCGGGATCGGAATCGTCGACGTGATGACCGAACTCAAGGTCGTGCCGGGGCCGAACGGCCACGGAAGCCATGTCGTCGGCAGCGCAAAGGCGTGGGTTCGCCGGCTCGACAACAGCTTCTTCGCAAGCCTGACCGGGGGCCTGCCGTCGCTGACCACCAACCTCGAGCGCGGCAATGAAGGGATCGTCCATTTCACCAACCTGCAGCTCTATTCGCCGAAGCTCAGGTTGTCGGGCGCAGGCGAGCGCTTGCGCGACGGCAGCTTCCATATCGTCGCCTCGGGGCGGCAGGCGAAATACGGGCCGCTGAAGCTCGCGCTCGACGGCCACATCGACAGGCCGCGCGTCGACCTGTTCCTCGACCATCCGAACGAGGCGATGGGCATCAAGGCGATGCACCTGCTGCTCGATCCCACCGCGGCCGGCTTCAACTATCGCGCGAGCGGCGGGTCGAAGCTCGGGCCGTTCACTTCGCTCGGCCAGATCCTGCTGCCGCACAATGCGCCGACGGTCATCGCCATTGCCTCTCTCGATGCGAGCGGCGCGCACGCAAGCGGCGATCTGCGTTCCGATCCTGGCGGCTTCAGCGGCCGTCTGACGCTCGCAAATGGCACGCTCGGCGGGACTCTGGACTTCGCGCCGGTTGGCGGAGCCCAGCGCATCGACGCGCACCTGACGGCGAACAACGCGCGTTTCCAGGACGCGTTCTCCGTCCAAAGCGGCCGCGCCGACGGCAGCATCATCCTCGCTGATGAGCGGACGACCGTCGACGGAGTCGTGGACGCGCGCGGAGTGGAGGCGAGCGGGATCAATCTCGCGCGGCTAACCGCCAACGCGAAGCTCATCAACGGCAGCGGCCAGGTGCGCGCCGCCTTTGCCGGCCGCCGCGGCGCGAACTTCGATTTCTCGACGGTCGCGAATGTCTCGCCTGACGCGATCCGGCTGACCGGAAACGGCCGGATCGAGCGCCAGCCTTTGGTGCTCAACCAGGCGGCAGTGCTGACTCGCTCCGGCGGCGGCTGGGCTCTCGCCCCGACGAACCTCACCTTCGGCGGAGGAACGGCGACCGTCTCCGGCCGCAGCGGCCCCACGCCCGAAGTCCACGCCCATGTCGAAGCGATGCCGCTTGAGGTGCTCGACGTGATCTGGCCCAACCTCGACCTCTCGGGGTCGGCCACAGGCAATCTCGATTACGCTTGGAAGTCCAACCGCAGCGGCCGAATCGACCTCAAGGTCCACGGCCTCAGCCGCGCGGGGCTGGTCGTCACCTCGAAGCCGATCGATCTCGCCGTCGCGGCGATCGTCAACGGCCGGCAGGCGGGCATGCGCGCGGTCGCGGCGAGCGACGGAGCGATCGTCGGCCGGGCGCAGGCGCGCTTCGCCCCGCTCGGCAATGGTCCGCTGGTTGCCGAATTGATGAACGCGCCGTTGTTCGCGCAGCTGCGCTATTCCGGCCCCGCCGACACTTTGTGGCGCCTGACCGGGAGCGAGATCATCGACATGTCCGGCCCGCTCGCGGTCGGCGCCGACATTGGCGGCCGTCTCACGGCCCCAGTGATCCGCGGGTCGCTCAAGTCGCAGAACGCCCGCCTCGAAAGCGCGGTCACCGGAATGGTCATCGACCAGCTGACGACCGACGCGCACTTCTCGGGCCCGCAGCTGATCTTCAGCCAGATTTCCGGCCGCACCTCCGGGGGCGGCACGGTGGCGGGGAACGGGTCGGTGACGTTCTCGGGCGGGAAGACGCTGCTCAGCCTCGCGTTCAACGCCAACCAGGCGCTGCTCCTCAACCGGGACGACGTTGCCGCGCGCGTCACCGGGCCGCTCCAGATCCGCTCCGACGCGAACGGTGGAGTCATCTCCGGCAACCTTCACCTCAACAAGGGCCGATTCCAGCTCGGCCGCGCGAGCGCCGCCGCCGCGGTGCCGCAGCTCGACGTTCATGAAACGGGGCTCGATACCGAGGACGTGATCGAGCCAGCGGCGCTGCACCCGTGGAAGCTCGACCTCAAGATCGCGGGGGGCGACCTTCAGGTCACCGGCCTCGGGATCAACAGCCGGTGGACGACCAACCTGCAGATTGGCGGCCTCGCCGACGCGCCGCGGTTCACCGGCCATGCCACGCTGACCCAGGGCAATTACGATTTCGCCGGCCGAATCTTCCGCCTCGACCGCGGTGTGATCCGCTTCCAGGGCGAGAGCCCGCCCGATCCTTTGCTCGACATCCATGCCGAGGCGGCGGTGCAGGGCCTCGACGCCAGCGTCGACGTGCGCGGGACTGGCCTCAAGCCCGAGATCACCTTCGCAAGCTCGCCGCCGCTTCCCGAGGACGAGCTTCTGTCGCGGATCCTGTTCGGGACCTCGATCACCAACCTGTCCGCGCCCGACGCGCTCCAGCTCGCCTCCGCGGTGGCGGCGCTGCGGTCCGGCTCGGGAAGCCTCGACCCCATCAACGCGCTGCGCAAAGCCGTCGGCCTCGACCGCCTGCGCATCGTTCCCGCCGACGTCGCCACCGGCCAGAAAACCGCAATCGGCGCCGGCAAGTACATCACCCGCAAGCTTTACGTCGAAGTGGTGACCGACGGCGCCGGCTATTCCGCAACGCAGGTCGAATATCAGATGACGCGCTGGCTCTCGGTCCTCTCGACCGTCTCGACCATCGGCCGCTCCAGCGCCACGGTGCGGGTGAGTAAGGATTATTGAGCGACAATGTAGTTCTTTGATCGCCTGACTATTGCTGTCCGTCGGGCAGTCCGGCCGACTTAAGCCAATCGAAACCCAGGCGTCCTCTGCCAAGGACCAGACGGACCTGAGCCACATCGCGCATCGCCTCGAGCTCGGCTTGAGACGCATGAATGGCAGTCACTGGCGCTTCGAGCCTGTCGTACACCGAACCAGTCACTTCGATGTCGACCACACGCTGAGAGCCCGGCCAAGGCCGAGCAGACACCATATATTCCCATCGCGAAGGATCGCCCAGCGAGTGATGCTTCGCGACAATGGGCACGTCCCGAATGAAAATCGGCGTTCCATAACCGTTCGCGATTAAGGCGATGGCGGTTACCCACGCCGTGAAGCTCAAACCGAGACCCAGACGATAGAGGATAGTCATGATTAGCGGCAGCCTGGGCGGGAGCGTGTGCCCAGGGATCACCACGAAACTCGCGGCAAACCCGAAGGTCATGCACGCCGTGGCAATGATTACCAAGACGCGGTCTTCCGCAAGCGCCGGCCAGCGCGGAATTGCGTATAGCGCGAGGAGGAACCCGCCGAAGATGAAGGCCATCTGCGCGGCTGACGCGATCAATTGCGGCTTTAGAGCTTTGTGCGGGTTGAAACCCCACTTGTTCGAGCCTTTGGGCCACCAATAGGGAACATTGTCAGCCACTGCCCTTCTCCCCAGTCAAGCTCCATGGCTTCAAAGCAAAGGTCACTGTTTTGAAGTCGAGGCCGATTGTCGAACCCGCATAGGTGTAGCCTTCGATCGTAGAAACGTAGCCGTTCTCGAGGAAGATGAGAAAGCCCATTCCGTGCTCGATATCGGCGACGCTGCCGGTCGCCGCGTCGAGGGGTGACTTTTCCTTCAGCCGCGGAGCTTCCGGCGGCACGCTAAGCGTGGAGAAGAACCCGGCTCCGGTGTTTTGGAAATTGGTTACTCGAGCAGCAGCGATCTGTTCGCGCAGCCGGTCCGCCGACGCGGGATAGTCATGCGCTGCCGCTTCCAGAACGGCTCGCTCGATTGGCCAGAGTTCACGCACAGTCGCTGGCTAACGCGCGGGAGCCCATGTCTGCAATGGGATCTGTCGCGAGACTTTTCGGAACGAACTTTTTGCTGGCCTACAGGCGGTCGATTGTGCTCCAGGCTCACGGATGACCGCCGCACAAGTCCTCCCCGTGTGCGTAGTGCTCCGCCGGTCTCCACAAAAAGCAGTCACTGCGAATATTCGCGAACATTCGCCTCTGCGCGCGCACCCGCGCGCGCATAGAACTCTCAACTTTGACAACATTCGCGTGTGTAGTGCCCGTCATTGCGAGCGGCGGAGCCGCGCGGCAATCCAGTTGCGCGGCTGGATTGCCGCGCTACGCTCGCAATGACGAACGGGAGGGGTCGACGGCATGAAGAACTGGAACGTGCGCAAGGCGGTGGTCGCGCGCGAGGACATGCCCGAGGAGCACCGTTTGCGGCAGTCGCTCGGCTGGCCGCACCTCGTCGCGCTCGGCGTTGGAGCGATCGTCGGCACGGGCATCCTGACGCTGATCGGAGTCGGGGCAGGCAAGGCGGGCCCGGCGGTCATCCTTTCCTTCGCCATCGCCGGCGTGATCTGCGCCTGCGCGGCGCTGGCCTATGCCGAAGTGGCGACGATGATCCCCGCCTCGGGCTCGGCCTACACGTATTCCTACGTCGTGTTCGGCGAGCTGATCGCGTGGATGATCGGCGTCGCTCTGATCCTCGAATACACGCTTGTGGTCAGCGCGGTCGCGGTCGGCTGGTCGGGCTATGCGGCGGGGTTCCTGAAGTCGATCGGCCTCGGCCTGCCGGACGCGCTGATCCAGGGGCCCGAGCTCGGCGGAGTGATCAACCTGCCCGCCATCTTCATCATCTGGGTGGTCGCCGGCCTGCTGATCACCGGGACACGCGAGAGCGCGACCGTGAACGCCATCCTCGTCCTCGTGAAAATGGCGGCGCTGGCCTTGTTCATCGCGGTCGCTCTGCCAGTGTTCAATCCGGCCCACTTCCACCCGTTCATGCCCTACGGCTTCCCTCGCAACGGGCCGTCGGGAAGCGAGGTCGGAGTGATGGCCGCCGCCGCGATCATCTTCTTCGCCTTCTACGGCTTCGACGCGATCGCGACCGCGGCGGAGGAGGCCAAGAATCCCGGCCGCGACCTCGCCATAGGCATCGTCGGGTCGATGCTGATCTGCGTCGTGATCTACATGGCCGTCGCGGCGGCCGCGATCGGGGCGGTCGCCACCACCGGCTTCGCCAACAGCCCCGAGCCGCTCGCCTTGATCCTTCGCGAGATCGGCAAGCCATGGGCCGCGCGCATTCTCGGCGCAGCAGCGGTGATCGCGCTCCCAACCGTGATCCTTGCCTTTTTCTATGGGCAAAGCCGCATCTTCTTCACCGTCGCGCGCGACGGCCTCCTGCCGCCGAGCCTAGCGCGGGTGTCGAGACGCGGGACTCCGGTGCGCATCACCATCTTCACCGCCATTGTCACTTCGGTGTTCGCCGGCCTGATCCCGCTCGCGTCGATCGCGGCGCTTGCGAACGCGGGCACGCTCGCTGCCTTCGTCGCGGTGTGCGCGGCCATGCTGACACTTCGCAAGCGCGAGCCCAACCGCGAGCGCAAGTTCCGCACGCCGGCGCCGTGGCTGGTCGGGGTCGTGGGGATTTTGGGCTGCCTCTATCTGTTCATCAGCCTTCCGAACCGCACGCAGATATTCTTCGTCTGCGCGCAGGTGATCGGGCTGGTGCTCTATTTCATTTACGGCAGCAGGGCCGCAGAACGGGCCCGATCGGCGGCTACCGTTTGAGGAAGCCTTCGAGGTCGGTGCGAAGTTGCCCGAGCGACATCCGGCCCCACTGCTGTGCCGAGGAGGAGGAATCCTCCGCTGCATCGGGGTTCTCCCAATAGGTCGGAGCGACCTCGGGCTCGGTTCGGGCGAGCATGGAAAGGTCGAAAGGCGAATCGAATCTGAGGCCCACCTGATCGCCGACCGCCCAGCTCGCAGTCGCCGGAATCGCGATTGCGTCGCTGAGCTCGAGCAAAGGCTCGGAACCGACGCGCACCGGGGCGCTGCATTCGATCAGCGCGCCGGTCGCGGAGATGTTGCGAAGGCGAACGGGGGTGCTCTGGTAATCGTGGTGAAGGACGCCGGACCAGATCAACGGATGGCGCCGGTCTCCGCGTTGCTCGGGACCGTCATGGTTCGCCTGCTGCGCATCATCGGATATCTCGAACTCGAGGTCGGGGAAGCTGCGTGTAATGACATCGCGGAGCACCTGCGCCTGCTCGTCCGGCGAGCAGTCGAGCCGGGTCTCGTGCGCGAACTCCAGGCCGATGCGATCGTCGCGGATCCAGCGCACGGCGCATTCGATTCCGCTGCCTTCTCCGAGGAACAGCTCGACGCGGTCCCACAGGGCGAGCTCGATGTCGGCGGCGATCATCGCTCCGCCGCCCGAGACGTTGATCAGTTGGATGATATGTTGGCAGCCGTTGTGAAGCAGGCGCGCCTGCTCGTCGGTGAGGCGGTGGCGATCGTCGCCGCGGCTATTGTGCCGGCGGCTCTCCTCGCGCTTCACTCCGACGCTGTTGAGCTGGTCGGCCTTGGCGCCCCTGGGGCGCTTCGACTTGATCACGGGCTGTTCGTCCGACGCGCTCGCGCCGCCGAAAATCTTCGCCCTGATGTTCATCGCTCACTCCGTTTCCGCCGGAACGGCAATCCTAGGCCTGCAAGGTTACGGAATCGTGCACTCGTCGGAGCGCTGTGCGGCTGATGCCGGTGAAGGGAATTGGGAAGGTGGGAGGGTTTCCCTCCACCGGCGTCCCGAAAGAGAAGATGTTACCCTAAAATTAACTGGAGTCTATGACGAATAATACATGTCGAATTCGACGGGGCTCGGAGTCGTCTCCCAGCGCATGACTTCTTCCCACTTGAGATCGACATAAGAGTCGATCTGGTCCTCGCTGAAGACGTCGCCGCGGGTCAGGAACCCGCGGTCGTTCTGAAGGCTGACCAGCGCCTCGCGAAGCGAGCCGCAGACCGTCGGAACGTTGACCAGCTCCTGCGGCGGCAGGTCGTAGAGATTCTTGTCCATCGGATCGCCGGGATGGATGCGGTTCTGGATTCCGTCGAGGCCGGCCATCAGCAGCGCCGAATAAGCGAGGTAGGGGTTGGCGAGCGCGTCGGGGAAGCGGAACTCGACCCGCTTCGCCTTCTCGCCCGCGCCGTAGGGGATTCGGCAGGAGGCGGAGCGGTTGCGGCTCGAATACGCGAGCAGCACCGGCGCTTCGAAGCCCGGGACCAGACGCTTGTAGCTGTTCGTCGTGGGATTGGTGAAAGCGTTCAGCGCCCGCGCATGCTTGATCACGCCGCCGATGAAATAGAGCGCCGTTTCGCTCAAGCCCGCATAACCATTGCCCGCGAACAGCGGCTTGCCGCCCTTCCAGATCGACATGTGGGTATGCATTCCGGAGCCGTTATCCTTGGCGATCGGCTTGGGCATGAAGGTCGCGGTCTTGCCGTAGGCATGTGCGACCATGTGCACGACATATTTGTAGACCTGCATCCGGTCGGCGGTCTCGACCAGGCCGCCGTAGGTCAGGCCGAGCTCGTGCTGCGACGCGGCGACCTCGTGGTGGTGCTTGTCCATCGGAAGCCCCATCTCGATCATTGTCGCGACCATCTCACCTCGGATGTCCATCGCGCTGTCGACTGGAGCGACCGGGAAATATCCTCCTTTGGCGCGCGGACGATGCGCCTGATTCCCGCCTTCATATTCGCGGCCGGTGTTGGTCGGCAGCTCGATATCGTCGATGCGATAGCCGCTTGCGGCGTAGCCGTCCTCGAAGCGGACATCGTCGAACATGAAGAACTCGGCCTCTGGACCCACGAACACGGTATCGCCGACGCCCGTCTGCTTGAGATAAGCCTCTGCTCGGGTCGCGGTCGAGCGCGGGTCGCGGCCGTAAAGCTCTCCGGTTGAAGGCTCCACGACGTTGCAGAACAGGATCATCATCGGCGTCGCGCTGAACGGATCGACATAAGCTGCGTCGAGATCGGGCTTCAGGATCATGTCGCTTTCATTGATCGCCTTCCAGCCCGCGATCGAGCTGCCGTCGAACATGAACCCGTCGGTCAGCATGTCCT
>DASUIC010000037.1:0-17156 GCA_036273215.1 Sphingomicrobium sp. | reverse complement strand
GCCGCGCGGCTTAGTGGACGAATCTTGCGACGACATCGCGATAAGAACGCGAGACTTTCACTTGCGCTCCGGAATCGAGCACGAGGAAACATTCGCCGTTGGTGTGCGGCTTCACCTGCCGGACCAGGTCGAGATTGACGATGGTCGAACGGTGGACCCGCTGGAACCGCCTCGGGTCGAGGCGCTTCTCGAGATCCTTCATCGTCTCGCGGAGGATCAACGTGTTGTCGCCTGTCTGGATGCACATGTAGTCGCCCGCCGCGTCGATGCGCTCGATCGAATCCACGTCGACACGGAAGATCTGCCCCTGGTCCTTGATGTTGATCATCTTTTCGTAGCGGTTGGCGGCGTGCGCGTCGGGAGTCGCGTCGGCTAGCTCCTCGGCAGCCTCGGGAGCATGCTCGGCGAGCGCCTCCTTCAAGCGCTCCGCCTCGTCGGCGCTGCGCTTCTCGGCGAGCCGCTGGCGAACTCGGTCCATCGTCGATGCGAGCCGGTCCTCGTCCACAGGCTTCATCAGATAATCGACCGCCTGTGCGTCGAACGCTCTAAGCGCATGGTCGCCATAGGCGGTGACGAACACGAACAATGGCGGCTCGATGTCCATCAGTCCCTGGATTACGGAAAATCCGTCGAACCCCGGCATCTGGATGTCGAGGAAAACGAGATCGGGCTTGTGGGTCTTGATCTGGCGGATCGCTTCGCGGCCGTTCGCCGCCGTGGCCACGATCTCGGTATCCTCATGGGCCTGGAGCCTGAGCTGCAGCCCCTGTGTCGCAAGCGCCTCGTCGTCGACCAATATGGTCCGGATGGTCATGAAGTCTTTTCTCCGGTTTCGAAGGGAATCTCGAGGATAACGCTGAACCCGCCCTTGTCGTTCTGTCTGGTCTCGAATCCGTGTGCGGCGCCATAGGCCTGCGACAGCCGGTCGCGAATGTTCGCCAGCCCGACCCCGGTCGACGGGCTCGCCGCAATCTCGGCGCCCTCGCCGTTGCCGTTGTCGGCGACCTCAATTCTGACGGCCTGGCCCTCGCGCATCGCGGTGAGCCAGATGTCGGCGCCGTTCTCCGCCGGAGTGACGGCATATTTGATCGCGTTTTCAATGAGCGGCTGGAGCAGCAGCGAGGGCAGCCGCGCGCCGATCGTTTCCGGCTCGATCCGGAAATGGGGCCGAAGGCGATCCTCGAACCGCATCTTTTCGATTTCCAGGTACAGCTTCAGCGTCTCCACTTCCTGGGCCAGGGTCACCTTCGCCGTCGGTTCATTAACCAGCGTGTAACGGAGGAACGAGGACAGGCGCGCGAGCATGGCATTTGCGCGCTCCGTCTGTTTCAACAGGACCAGGGTCGAGATCGAGTTCAGCGTGTTGAACAGGAAGTGCGGGTTGAGCTGGTAGCGAAGCATCGCGAGCTGCGCGCTGGAGGCCTGGCTCTCCAGCCGTTCGCGAAGACGGATCTGGTCTTCGAGGAGGAGGAAATAGTTGATTCCGTAATAGAGCGCGGTCCAGGCGGCGAGCAGCGAGAAGTTCAGCGGAAGCGCGCCCAAATAGGCGACGCCTTCCGGCTTGAAATCGGGCTTCAGGAAGGTCGCCACGCTCCACGTTTCGATGACCGAGAAGATCGCCGAGGCAAGGATCACCGCGGCTAGCGACAAAATCAGCGTCCAGATCGGCCGCATCTTGATCAGCCGCCGGTAGAGCGATGCCATCAGCAGGGTCAGCGAATAGCCGGTCGCCGTCAGCAGGAGTGTGTGGACGAGCAGCATCCAGCCGAGATTGTTGGCGAACCCCGACAGCGTCCTCAGGAAGAAATAGCCGCTCCAGCCGATCGACTGGAGGATCCAGAAGGCGCGGTTCTTGTCCTCGAAAAAGGGCCGATCGAGGCCGATGCCGCGGGCGATCGGGTCGGCGGGAGAGTGAATCTTGGGCACATCCGAGGCTCGGCGCGGCGCGGTCGCCCGGCGGTCAAGCATCGCGCTGTCGGTCGCCATCGCCCGGGATATAGAGGGAGCCGCAGGGCTTTGCGAGCTTATCCACCCCCGCGTTCATGCCAGGAGAGGGACCCCTGCCCCTGTATGCTCCAGCAAGGAACTGCGTTTACTCCTTAACCGGCCTTCAACTCTCTTTCGATACTGCGCACGCCACACGTGGAACGGCGGGCGGATGTACGAAGCTCCTGATCGGTATAAGCGCCTGATTTCGGCCCGGCTTCCAGGCGGGGAGTCGGCCGGGCTCGCGGCTCGTCCGCCGGAATCGGACAGCTCGCCGCTTCGCGACGTCCAGCTGATCTCGCGCGCGCACCTCGCGCCTTTCTTCGCCGCAGCCAACATCGTCGCCGCCTTGATGATGGCCGCCAACCTGTGGGGCGCGGCATCGCCGGCGTGGCTTGCGCCATGGGTGCTCGCGGTCGGAGGAGTAAACCTTGCGGCAATGCAGCTCGCGCGAACCCAGTCGATCACCTGCGTCGGACGGTCCGGAAGGCGCGTGCCGATGTGGCTCCTTGTCGGCGACCCCGCGGTTCGGGCGGTCGTCTGGCTGAGCCTTCCGCTCTACCTGTTCCCGCACCTCGATCCCGGCACCCAGATCGTGACTGCGTCAATCATGGGTGGACTCGGAATGGGCGCTCTCGGGCTGATCGTCATCCCGCCCTGCGCCACGGCGTGGATGATTGCATTTACCGCGGGAGTCGGCGGCGCCCTTCTTCTCGGCCGGCATACGATCCCGTTCCAGCACATGCTCTCGATCATCTTCAGTCTCGGCGTCTCGATCTTCGGGATCCTGGCGGTCGCGCGCTGGGCCTTCCACCAGCTCAAGATGAACGCCGACGTCGGCAGCCAGAGCGAAAGCGCGGCGCTGCTTCTCCAGGAATATGAGCAGCGCGGCGTCGGCTGGCTGTGGGCGGTCGATGCGGAGAACCGCTGCACCTACATCAGCTCGCGAATGAGCGCGCTGCTCGGCCGCCCTGCCGGACAGCTCATCGGCCATTCGCTCCCGGCGCTGCTTGGCGGGCATGCGGAGCTCGGCCGGGTGCTGCTCGAAAAGCAGCCGTTCAACTCCCTGGAAATGGAGCTGAAGACCCCGCGCGGAACGCGCTGGATTTCAATCGCCGGAGACCCGATCGTCGATACCGCCGGCCGTTTCGAGGGGTTTCGGGGCGTAGGCTCCGACATCACCGACATCCGCCAGACGCAGGAGCGTCTGACCCACCTCGCCAACGTCGACGTGCTCTCGGGCCTGCCCAACCGCGGTCGCGTCCGCCAGCTGCTCGGCGAAGCGCTCCGCGGGGCGACGACTGGAAATGTACCCTGCGCCATCATGTTCCTCGATCTCGACGGCTTCAAACCCGTCAACGACACCTTCGGCCACCCCAAGGGCGACGCGGTGCTTCGCGCCGTCGCCAAGCGCCTCGTGGACGAGGTCGGCGCCGACGGCGATGTCGGACGAATGGGCGGCGACGAATTCGCCATCGTCATCGCCGACGCCCAGAGCCGCCGCAAGGTCGAGGCGCTCGCCGACCGGATCATCGTCTCGATCAAGGAGCCTTATCTGGTCGACCAGACCGAGATCAGGATCGGCGTCTCGATCGGCTGCGCCTTCGGCCCAATCGACGGAGCCACGGTCGACGATTTGATCCTCAAGGCCGACCTCGCGCTCTACCAGGCGAAGGACGCCGGCCGAGGCTGCGCGCGTTACTTCTCGTCCGAGCTGCAGTCCGAGCAGGATGATCGCGTCCGCCTCGAGTCCGACCTTCGGAGCGCGATCGCGTCGAAGCAGTTCCACCTCGCCTTCCAGCCGCTGATCAACGCCAAAACGCAAAAGCTGATCGGCTTCGAGGCGCTGATCCGCTGGAACCATGCGCAGCGCGGCTTCGTGCCGCCGAACGTCTTCATTCCGGTCGCCGAGGAGACCGGCCTGATGCCGGCAATCGGCGACTGGGTCATCGACGAAGCCTGCCGAGCCGCCGCCACCTGGCCGGAGCCGATCACCGTCGCGCTCAACATCTCGCCCAAGCAGATCGTTCTTCCCGCGCTTCCCAACACTGTCAGCGAAGCGCTCTCGCGCTACAAGCTGGCCGGCAACCGAATCGAGCTTGAGGTCACCGAGGGCGTGTTCCTCGGCGACAATGGTTCCACGCTGGATGTCCTGAAGCGCCTTCGGGCGCTCGGCGTCGGGATCGCGCTCGACGATTTCGGCACCGGATATTCATCGATCGGCTATCTGAACAAGGCCGTGTTCCACAAGCTCAAGATCGACGGCAGCTTCGTCCGCGAGGCGGGCTCGAGGCCCGAGAACGTCGCGATCATCCAGTCGATCGTCCAGCTCGCCAAAAGCTTCCGGATGTCGATCACCGCCGAGGGGGTCGAGACGGCGGAGGACTTCGAACGCATGCGCGACCTCGGCTGCGACACCATCCAGGGTTATCTGTTCGGCAAGCCGCTCTCCTATGAGCGCGCCAACCAGATGGTCCTGGGGCTCGGCGCCAAGCGGATGGCCGGTTGACCCCTCGTCTTTGCTTTGCCGTCGGAGCGAAGCGGCGGTAAGCTGAGGTCCCGAGGCGAGGGGGACCTCTCGAGTGCTACTGGCGAGCGCGCCCAACCTGTTCAAATATCAGAGCGGCCGAGTCGTTGCGCTCGGGCGGGTGATGCTCGCCTCGCTGTTCCTGGTGTCGATCTGGCTCGATCGGACGCAGTCCGGGGCGGCCGCCCAGCGAAGCTATATCCTCCTCCTCGTCTACATCACCTTCGCGCTGGCGCTTGCCCTCGCGACCTGGCGCAACTGGTGGCTCGATGCCCGGCTCGCCCTTCCGGCTCACTTCGTGGACATGGCGGTGTTCATGGGCATCGTCTTCTCGACGAACATCTACACCAGTCCTTTCTTCGTCTTTTTCCTGCTGCCCCTGCTCGCGGCGGCGATCCGCTGGGGATGGCGGGCGACCGCGCTGACTGCCGCCGGCCTCATTCTCCTCTACCTTGGCGCGGGACTCCTGGTCGGGGGAGGCGAGGCGTTCGAGGCGCAGCGCTTCATCATCCGCAGCGGCAACCTCATGTTCCTCTCCGCACTCCTCATCTGGTTCGGAATCCACCAGCGTTTCACCCAGCTCTTTTTCCACGTCGATGAGCTTCACAATGGATTGCCGGTCGAAGCCGATCTGCTCGTGCAGACACTGCGAATCTCCATGAAAGCCGCCGAGGCGGGTTCGGGAGCTCTCCTCCTGCGCGCCGATTCCGATCTTGATTACGAGGGGCCGTGCATGAGGAACGGGGTCCCGGGGTGCGGCTCTGTCGAGCAGCCGCTGATCAGTCAGGCAGCGCTCGGCCAGCTCCTCTTCAACCTGCCGGGCAATCGCGCGCTCGCGGACCATGCCCGCGGCCGTTTCCGGTTCTGCAAAGCCTCGGACGTGATCGCCGCCGATGATTTGTCCGAGCTTGGCGCTGCGGAAGGGCTGATCGCCGAAGTGCGCAGCGGAACGCGCCAAGGCTGGCTTGTGCTTTGGGACATGGCCGAGCTTTCGACCGATTATCTCCTGGTCGGGCGCGAGCTCGGGCAAGCGGTCGGAGCGGTCCTCGACCGGGCTGCCCTGCTGGTCGCCATCGAGGAAGGCGCGGCGGCCAGGACTCGCCTGTCGCTCGCGCGCGACGTTCACGACAGCGTGGTCCAGTTCCTCGCCGGCGCTTCCTTCCGCGTCGAGGCAGTGATGCGCGCGTCACGTTCCGGAATGAAGATCGATCGCGATCTCGAAGAGCTGAAGCGGCTGTTGGTCAACGAGCAGGGCGAAATCCGGGGTTTCATCTCGGCGCTGCGCCGCGACCGCAAGCTCGAGCTTGCCGATGCGGTCGAAGAATTGCGCGCGCTCGCCAAAAGGCTGTCTCAGCAATGGGCGGTGGACTGCCGCGTCGGCGCGACGGCCGACAGCGCGGCGATCCCGATCCGGCTCCAGCTCGACGTCCAGCACCTCCTTCGCGAAGCGGTCGCGAACGCGGTCCGCCACGGCCAAGCCGACCGCGTCGACATCGGGATCGGCGTCGACCAGGGGCAGCTCCGTCTCGAGGTCAGGGACAACGGCTCGGGCTTCTCGCCCGCTTCGGCTGCAGTCCAACCATGGTCGCTGAAGGAACGGGTCGAGCGCGCGCAGGGGTCGCTCGACGTCTCGTCGGAGGCGGGGCAGACTAATCTGACGATCAGATTGCCGTTGACCGGAGGGAATGGCTGATGCGTGTGCTGCTCGCCGACGACCACCCGATGATCGGAGCAGCGCTCGAGCTGCTGCTTCGCGGCACGGATTATGAGCTGACCGGACGAGCGCGCACGGGCGCCGAAGCGCTTGCCCAGGTGAGGTCGGCAAGGCCCGATATCCTGCTCCTTGACGTCAACATGCCCGATGGCTCTGGAATCGAGGTTTTGAGGACCCTTCGCGAGCGCGGGCGCGCCCCTCGAGTGGTCCTGCTCACCGCCGGAATGGACGACCCGCAGTTGATCGCGGCCGACCGGCTCGAACCCGAAGGCATGGTGCTCAAGACCGCCGATCCCGCGCTTCTGCTCGAATGTATGGAAGAGGTCGGCAAGGGCGCCCGCTGGGTCGATCCGGAGATCGCCGAACGGATTACTGTGGCGAAGCACCGCGCCTCGGCCAAGCCGTCGCTCACGCCGCGCGAGCGCGAGCTGGTCGGCCTGGTGCGTCAGGGCCTGAGGAACCGCGAGATCGCCGACCGGCTGGGAGTTACCGAAGGAACCGTGAAGGTCTATCTCCACGGGATCTTCGACAAGGTCGGGGTCGAGAACCGTACCGAGCTGGCGATGCAGGCCGCCGAGCTCCTCGGCGTCTAAATCTGCAGCTGGCTTCCGAGCTCGACCACACGGTTGGTCGGAAGCTTGAAGAACTCCATCGCGCTCTCCGAATTCTTGAGCATCCAGGCGAACAGTTTCTCGCGCCATAGCGCCATGCCGGGATGCTTGCGCGAAGCGATCAGCTTCTGCCGCCCGAGGAAGAAGCTGGTGCTCATCATGTTGAACGGCGCACCGCAGGTGCTGACCCCGGCAAGAGCGCGCGGGATGTCGACCTCGTCCATGAAGCCGTAATGGAGGACGACGCGGTAGAAGCCGTGGCCCGCGTCGCTGGTCTCGACTCTTTTTTCCTGCGGCACGCGCGGCACCTCTTCGACCTTGACGTTGAGGATCAGCACGCGCTCGTGAAGCACCTGATTGTGCTTCAAATTGTGGAGCAGCGCGGCCGGCACCGCGTCCGCCGAGGTCGAGAGGAACACCGATGTGCCGCGCACCCGGTGCACCGACGCCGCCGTGGACTTGACGAAGATCGCCAGCGGAAGCGCCGACTGCTGAAGCCGCTCGCGCATGAGCGCGCGGCCCTTGGCCCAGGTGGTCAGGACGGTGAAGCTGATCGCCGCGACGAGCAGCGGGAACCAGCCGCCGTCGGGGATCTTGGTGATATTCGATGCGAAATAGGTGCCGTCGACGATCAGGAAGAGAATCGTCGCTCCGATCGCGAGCAGCCGGTTCCAGCGCCAGACGTAGAGCATCATCACGCCGAGCATGACCGAGGTGATCAGCATCGTCCCCGTGACCGCGATCCCGTACGCCGAGGCTAGATTGGAGGAGGCGCGAAAGCCGAGGACGAGCACGAGCACCATGATCAGCAGCCCCCAGTTCACCGCCGGGATGTAGATCTGCCCCGCCGCCTTCTCGCTCGTATGCTCGGTCCTCAAGCGCGGCAGGAAGCCGAGCTGCACCGCCTGGTGGGTGACCGAAAAGGCGCCCGAGATCACCGCCTGGCTGGCGATGATCGTCGCGATCGTCGCAAGAAACACGAGCGGGAGCCGAAGCGGCTCGGGAGCAAGCAGATAGAAGGGGTTGATCGCGGCTTTCGGGTTGCTCAGCAGAAGCGCGCCCTGGCCCATGTAGTTGAGCACCAGGCACGGATAGACCAGCGTCAGCCACGACACGTTGATCGCCTTGCGGCCGAAATGCCCCATGTCGGCGTAGAGCGCTTCGGCGCCGGTCACGCACAGGAAGACCGAGCCGAGCGCGAGGAAAGCGAGCTTCGGATTATATACAAAGAAGCGGAGCGCCCACGCCGGATTGACGATCCCGACGATGTCGGCGTGACTCGCGATGTTCGGCACGCCCAGCCCCGCGAGCACGGCGAAATAGACCAGCATCACCGGCCCGAACACATATCCGACCTTCGCCGTCCCGCGCGACTGGACGAGGAACAGCCCGACCAGGATGCCGATCGAGATCGGGATGACCAGCGGCTGCAGCTGCGCCTGGACGATCGTCAGCCCCTCGACCGCGGAGAGGACCGAGATCGCCGGAGTGATCATCGCGTCGCCGTAGAACAGGCAGGTCGCGAGCACGCCGAGGATCACCAGCGCGCCCGTCCATCGCTTCTTCCCCTCGAGGTTGCGCGCGATCAGCGATAGCAGCGCGAACGACCCGCCTTCGCCGCGGTTGTCGGCGCGCATCCCGACACTGACGTACTTGAACGTGACGATCATCATCAGGGTCCAGAAGATCAGGCTGAGGACCCCGAAGATGTGCAGCCGGTCGACCGCAAGCGGGTGCGGCCCGAGGAAGCTCTCCTTCATCGTATAGAGCGGCGAGGTTCCGATATCGCCGTAGACCACGCCGATCGCGCCGACCATCAGCTTGGGCAGCGCTTCGCTTGGCCCGTGGTGGGCCGGCGGGTCGCTGGCGGGCAGCAGATTGTCGGAGGTGAGTGTCGCCACAGCACCACGGATCTGCGCTACACCCGCATAAAGATTCCATGCGGACCGGCGAGAGCCCGCGTAAAGAAAGTATAAGAAAACACGTCCGCACCCCTCGACGAAAGAGGTATCGAGGCGCACTTTTCCGTCCATGCCGGGCCCGCACTTCGCCGCCAGCATCGAGGATGGTCCGCGCCTGTCCGTTGCGGGCGCGCTCCAGGCCTATGCCGGCGCGCTGGCGCTCACCGCCGTCTCGACCCTGATCGGCCTGTGGATCGCGCCGCGCTGGGGAAGCTCGCCGGTCGACATGATCTATCTGCCCGCGGTGCTCGCCGCCGCGGTGCTGTGGGGGCTAGGCCCCGCGCTCGTGGCGGGCGTCGCCGCGGCGCTCGCCTACAATTTCTTCTTCACCGAGCCGGTCCACACCCTGCGCATGGACCGCGCAGCCGACGTGGTCACGGTCGTCGTGCTGCTTCTCGTCGCGCTGGTCACCAGCCGCCTTGCCACCGCGATCCGGAAGCAGGCGCGGATTGCCGCAGCGCACGCAAGCCGCAACGCGACCATCGCCGGCTTCGCGCGCCGGCTGCTGTCGGGCGGCGACGAAGCCGAGCTTGCGCGCACCGCCTGCGCCGAGCTCACCAATCTGTTCGACTGCAACGCGCTGCTCGTCAGCGGCCTGCCCGAGCCGCGGGTCATCGCCGCTGTCCCCGAGGGCAATCGCCTGACGCCAAGCGACGTCGCCGCCGCCGTGCTGACCATCGAAAGCGGCGAGCCCGCCGGGCGCGGGACAGACCGCATCCAGCCGGCCGAATGGCTGTTCCACGCCGTCCGCTCGGCGCAAGGCGTGATCGCCGCAGTCGGCCTCGCGCGCGACGACGGAAAGCCGCCGGTCGAACCGCACCAGCTCCCGCTGCTGGCCAACCTCCTCGACCAGCTTGCGCTGGCGCTCGAGCGAGCGCGACTCGAACGGCAGGCGCGCGACTTCGCTGCCTTGCGCGAGCGCGACCGGGTGCGCGCCGCATTGCTCTCGTCGATCGGCGACGATCTCGAGCCCTCGCTCGCCGCGATCTCGAATGCCGTCCGGGAGCTGAGGCGCGGCGGCACGGCAGACAGGCTGCTCGTCTCCACCATCGGCTCCGAAACCACCAAGCTCGAGCGCTATGTCTCGAACCTTCTCGAACTCGAGCCCGCGACCGAGCAGCGCCCGATCGAGGCGGGCCGAGCGGTTATCGACCTGTTCCAGCGCGCGGTGTCGAAGGACGGGAAAGAGGTCCACCTGACCCCCAAGGAATATGCCGTCCTCGCCGAACTCGCCAAGCACCCGGGCCGGGTGCTCACCCACGAGCATCTGCTCCGCACCGCCTGGGGGCCAGCGCAGGAGGGCCAGACCGAATATCTCCGCGTCGCCGTCCGCTCGCTTCGCCAGAAGCTGGAGGAAAATCCGGCGCAGCCGCGGCTCATCATCAACGAGCCGGGCGTCGGCTACCGCCTGACCGCCTGAGGCTGGTCAGTCGCTCGACAGGATATGGTCGCGCGCGGCGCGATATTCCTCGACCGTGACCCGCCCGTCGCCGTTGGTGTCGGCGAGCCTCCGGAAGGCGATCGCCGCCGCCTCGGCCTCGTCCGCCTGGAGCAGGATGTCGCCGTTGCGGTCGAAATGCTTGAGCGCCCAGTTCATCAGCACCCAGTCCTGCTCGAACAGCTGCATCGCCGCGGGAGTCGCGGGCAGGCGTGACGGCGGCTGAGCGGCAGCGGCTGCTGCAATTGAAAGTATGACTAGGAATCCAGCCACGCCGGCCAAACGCATGGCCCGCCTCAACGTTCAGGAATCAATTGCGAATTGCCCGGATTACCGCATCGCCGATGATCTTCTGCGGCCAGCGGAGCCAGATGCCACCTTGGCCGTAATTGCCGCCGGTGATCACGGCTGTGAGGTCGAGCTCCGGGAAGACCAGCAGTAGCTGGCCGCCATTGCCGCCTGCCGAATAGCCCTTGAAGGTACGGCCGCCCGAAGTGACGGTTACTTCATGCCAGGCGAGGCCGTCCGCCCCGCGAATGTAGGCATCGCTGAATTGCGCGTCGGTCAGACCCGTCGTTTCAGGCGTAATCTGGACGCGCGGTACTGGCGACGAACGCGTCCAGCCCGCGTCGATGATCCTTCGGCCGTTCCAGACTCCGCCGTTGAGATAGAGCTGTCCGATCTTGAGGAAATCGCGGGGACGTAAATAGGCTCCGCCGCCTAGATAGCCCTCGCCCGTCGGCATCAGGTTCCAGTACCAGCGGCCGAACTGCAGCGGCTCGGCCACGTCGCGCTCGAACATCGCCGGGAGCCACAGGTGGCCCGCGGTGGTCAGCGCCGCGCCGACGAGATTCATGTTCGCGGAGCAATAAGCGTAGCGGGTCCCTGGATCGTGCACCTCCGGCAGGTCGAGCGTGTACTTCCACCAGTCCGGCTGGCTCGTTTGCGTTTGCATCGTCTGCTCGTTGCCGGGGGAATCGTCGTCATTGTCGTCGCACGCCAGGCCGCTGGTGTGGGTCATCAGGTTGGCGAGCGTGATCTGCGCCTTGCGCGGATCGGGGTTGGCGAACGGCCCCATCGAGCGCAGCGCCGCATAGACCGGCTCGTCCGGGCCGATCTTCACGCCGCGGTGCATCTCGGTGCCCATCAGCACGTTGGCAAAGGTCTTGCCGGCAGAGCGGAGATCGTGCGGCCGCTGCGCGTCGAAGCCGAAGAAATATTGCTCGAGGACCAGCCGTCCGTGCCTGGCGATCAGCAGCGACTGGATAAGGCTCGCGTCGGGTGCGGAGGGGTCGCCCGCGGCAATCCCGCGAACCAGCCTCGTGAGGGCAGATTCGTCGATTCCGACGTCGCCTGCGCGGGCGATCTTCCAGCCGTCCGTCCGCGCCTGTGGCGGCCGGTAAGAATAAGCAGCGCCGCCCGTGGGCAGCGGGTAGAAGCCGCGCGCATCGGCGGCCGCCCTCCGCTTGAGCTCGACCGTCTGTCCGAGGCCGGGCCATTCGATCGTGATGACGTGCTCGGTGGGCAGAAGCGTCGCCTCCACGGTGCGTTCGCGGCTGCCTCGCTTCGCGCTGAAATGCAGCGCGTTTCCATGTTCGGTCAGGCCAAACTGCCCAGCGCCGCCGTTGAAATTGGCCTCCGGATTCCTGAATGCCGCCTTGAGCGCTCCGTCGGGCGCGCGAAAGATGTCGAGATAAAGCGTGAAGCTCTCGTCGAGCGGCTGAACGTTCGCCGTCCACTTGTCGCTGCCAACTGCGGCGAAGGTAATCGGCGTGGCCATCGCCTGGAACTGGGCCGACGCGAGCTGGACCCAAAAGCCGGTCAGCGTCCGGCGATCGGGCGACACGGTTCCGCGGAAGATCGTCCCGCGCGGGAATTGGATTCGGATTTCGCCGGGTCGGACAGGGGCGCTCGCGTGGATACCAGCAATCCGCGCCTCCCATGCATTGGCCTTGCGCTCGACCGTGAGCACGCCCGCGAGCGACGGAGCCTTCGCGGTTGCGCTCCACAAGCCGACCACCGCGTCTCCCGGGGCCGCTGCCGCCGGTGTTGAAGCCAGCGACAGCGCGGAGCCAAGCAGGATCGTTCGCACCCGACGCATCACCCGGCATTCTCCTCCTCGGCTTCCCGCTCCCGAAGCCAGTCCGCGATCGGCTTCGCCCCGCTTTCGAGATTGTCGCGAAGCGCTTCGACGGCGCTGTCGAGATCGTCGCTCCCGAGCGCGTCGATGATCCGCTCGTGTGCGTCGGTCGCGACATCGACATTGCACCGGTCGCGCATCAGCGCGAGCTCGTAGCGGCGGGTTCGGCGCATGAATTGCTGGATGAGATCGAGCAGGACTGCGTTTCGGCAGCCCTCGATCAGCGTCATGTGCCAGCGGTCGTCGAGCGCGATCAGTGCGTCGGCGCTCCGCTCCTCCTCGATCTGGCGGTTGATCTTGCGCAGCCGCTCGAGCCGCTGCGGCGAGGGAAGCCCCGCGAGCCGAAGCGCCTCCGGATCGAGGATCGCGCGGATCGGATAGATTTGCTCGAACTCCTCCAGCGTGACCGGCCGGACGAACCAGCCGATCCTCGGCTTGGCGTCGAGGGCGCCTTCGAGGGTCAGCGTGGAGAGCGCCTCGCGAAGCGGCGTCCGGCTGACCCCGAGATTCGCGGCAAGATGGACTTCGTTGATCCGTTCCCCGGCCGGGAGCCGCCCATCCATGATCATCTCGCGCAAGCGGTTCGCCAGGTCCCCGCTCAAGTTCGCGCGAAGGGGCAAAGGCCTGGTCACAAGTATACTGTATACAATTGCGAGAGCGATGCAAAGCGGATCGCGACTACCCCGCCGTAATCGCCGCGCGGACCGCCTTGTGCAGCGCTTCCGCCCGGAAAGGCTTGGCCAGCAGCGGGGCGTCGGGGGCGGTGCGCTTGACCGACTCGGTCTCGTTGTAGCCGGAGACGAACAGGATCGGCAGGTCGCCGTGCTTGGCCCGGATCGCGGTCGCGACGTCGGCGCCCGAGAGGCCGGGCATGATGAAGTCGAGGACGACCAGGTCCGGAGCCTCGCGCTCGAGCGCCGCGAGGCCCTTGCTGCCGTCGCTCGCCTGGCGGACGCGATACCCTGCCTCCTCGAGCGCCGCGGCGATGAAGGCGCGGACGTCGGGGTCGTCGTCGATGACCAGCACCGACAGCGGCGCCGGGGCATGCGGCGCTGCGGCCTCCTCGGGAACGGCGCGCGCTTCGGCGACCGGCTCCTCCGCCTTGCGGAACAGCATGATCACACTGGTGCCCTTGCCGGGGCTAGAATCGATCCGCGCCGCCCCGCCCGACTGGCGCGCCATGCCATAGACCATCGACAGCCCGAGGCCCGTCCCCTTGCCGACCTCCTTGGTGGTGAAGAAGGGCTCGAACGCGCGGTCGACGACGTCCGGGTCCATGCCCGTGCCGGTGTCGCTGATCGTCAGCTCGACATAATCGCCGTCCTCGAGCTCGGAGTCGCCCCTTATCTCGACCAGCCGCGTGGCGAAGCGCAGCGTGCCGCCTTCGGGCATCGCATCGCGCGCGTTGATCGCGAGGTTGAGGATCGCGACCTCCAGCTGGGTCGGGTCGGCCATGATCGGCATCATCGCTTCGTCGAGGTCGAACTCCTTGCTGATCCCGGGCCCGAGCACGTTGCGGAGCAGCGGCCGCATGTTCTCGATCAGCGGAGCGACGTAGGTCGGCCGGACCTCGAGCCGCTGCACCCGGCTGAACGCCAGCAGCTGCCCAGTCAGGCGTGCGCCGCGCTCGGCGGCGGCAAGAGCGTTCTCCGCATAGCGCTTAAGCTTCGAATCTTGCGACCGTTTCGCGATGAGATCGAGACCTCCCACAACCACCGTCAGAAGATTGTTGAAGTCGTGCGCGATTCCGCCGGTGAGCTGCCCCAGCGCCTCCATCTTCTGGCTCTGCCGGAGCTGCTCCTGCGCGGCCTTCAATTCGGTGATGTCGCGCGCTTCGAACAGCAGATAGACGACCTTGCCGTCCGAATCGCGCACCGGCTGGACCGACACGTCGAGGTAAGCGATCGCGGCGCCCGGCCGCTCCATCTTGACCTCGGTCGTGAACACCTCGCCCCGAGCCGCCGCGGCGATCGCCTTCTTCATCAGCGCGGCGTGCTGCGGATAGTTGCGCATCGTCGGCGCGTTCCACAGCTTCTCGCCCACCGCTTCCGACGGGCTCTCGTGCCGCCACGCCTCGCGCCGGTTGTTGACCGCGAGCACGGTGCCGTCGGGCTTCAGCAGCACCATCACTTCGAGCGCGGCCTCGAACACCGCCCGGAACTGCGCTTCGGAGAGAGCGAGCTGGGCGGTCTGCTCGGCGACCTGGCGGCGAAGCTCCAGCTCCGCTTCCTTGGCCAAAGTGATATCGGTCGCGACCCCGATATAGCCGACCAGCTCCCCGTCCGGCCCGAACCGCGGCGAGGAGACGCTGCGAAGCCACCGCCACTCCCCGTCATGCCGGCAGAAACGCGCCTCGAACGTGATCGGCTTGCCCGCCCGGAACAGGGGATCGCCCTCGCTCCGCACCCGCTCCCGGTCCTCCGGGTGGAGCTGCTGCATCCAGTCGGCCTTGCGCGCCTCCTCGGGCTCCAGTCCCGTGAACGAGATGTACGCGTCGTTGACGAAGTCGCGGCTGCCGTCGATCCGGGTCACCCACATCATCGCCGGCGCCGAATTGGCGATTCGTCTGAACCGCGCCTCGCTTTCCTTGAGCGCCCGCTCGGCGATCATCTGCTCGGTCACATCCTTGACCAGCATGATCATTCCGGGGACGCTTCCGTCGGGACTGGTCCACGGCACATATTCCGCCTGGACGGCGGACTTGCCCCGCGTCGGATGGTCGTTCTCGGCGACGAAGAACTGCCGCTCTCCGGCCATCGCCGCCTCGATCAGGGGTTTGCGCGCGGCATAGATCTCTTCGCCCATCATCTCCTTGACCGAGCGGCCGAGGAGCTCGGAGCGCGGCTGCTCGAGATAGTCGGCCAGCGGCTTGTTGGCGAACCGCACCACCTCGTCGCGGTCGATGTAGGCGGTCATGATCGGAAGCAGATCGGCGATCGCAAGCATGCCCGGCGCGGTGAACATCTCAGCCGGCATCCCGGGCGGAAGCTGGTCGAGCGGAAGCGTGGCGAGCAGCGGCTGCGGCTGCGTCTTCCTGGGCGCTGGCGCTGATTTGGGGGCAGACGACGCCCGAGCTTTCCCGCGCCGCGCCTCCGTCATGCCCCCTGTCGAAGCCATGCGCTTATGATTCCTGCAAAAAGGCCGAAAGTCGAATCACATGGGTGAAGTTCCGTGTGAGCGTCGGGGCTTTTGTTTCACGCAAAGGTGCGAGCGCGCGAAGAAGAACAAGTAAGCCGGACCCCAAGGCCCCCGCGCGCGACCTCGAAGGGCGCGGCGCGGACACCGCGGGTCGTTTCACCGGCGAACATCGATGGTGCAGCTTCGGGCACGCAACTGGTCTATACGACATGGCTCTGGATTGCCGCGCCTTTGTCGAGGCTCGCAATTGACGGTGGAGAAGTGACGATGGACGCTCCCGAAGGATGGACGATCGAGGACGGCGGCAAGGCGCTGACGCGGACGCTGAAGTTCAACGACTTTTCCGAGGCGTTCGGCTTCCTCACCCGCGTTGCCCTCTACGCCGAAAGAGCGAACCACCATCCCGAGTTCACCAACGTGTGGAACCGTGTCGATTTCCGCCTGACCAGCCACGACGCCGGCGGGGTGACCGACCGAGACGTGAAGCTCGCGGAGGCCATAAACACGCTGATCTAAATGGCTGCGTTAGTTCAACTGATCGTGCGCCTTGCTGGCGTCGGCCTGGCTCTAGCTCTTGTGGGCTGTTCGAAGCCCATCGAAAAACTGAGCGTGCTCGATGGATGCTATGAAGGGGAGGGCTCGCCCAACTTCATGCGTCCTGCCATACATTGGGCCTTTCGGATTTCCGACGGCCTAGTTCTTGACCGCACAGGACGGCACCTCTCCACGGTACGACTATCCGGGAGCACGCCGAACGAGTCGTCGCTTATCTTCTCGCCTGGCATCCGCGTCGCAGAAAATGAGCAGAAGGAACTGACCGTCGTTCCTGGTGATACGACGTCTGGGATCGCCTATCTGACGCGGAGCCGAGCCACACTCATCTTGGGGGAGGATTCGCGAATAGTGACGCAGCAAACATCCTGCGGACCGACTATTCACCCGATTTGAGCAGGTCCGCAATGGCTCAAACTCGGCCATTGCGCGTTAATGCGTGAAATGAGATACGGCCCCGCAATGACCCGCAAGGCGATCAGCGCAGTTTATTATTATCCCCACGAGGTTGGGATCGGCTGACGCGCGCCTAAAGTTCAGACGACCAACCTCCACCCGCCCCGGCTCCCGCGGCGGGTTTTTTGTTGCTCTTGGAAGGACGATTCGATGTTGCAGGAGAAGATCAAGAAGGCCCCTAAGGCCCCTCCACCACACAGCTCCGCTGAGCGGTCCCCCTCCCCTCGAAAACGAGGGGAGGATTGGGAATCGTATGTCGTTCCGCAGAATTGGGAATCGTTCACGGCGGACGACCATGCGGTCTGGGACCTGCTGTTCATGCGGCAGGTGAAGCTGCTCGGGAGCCGCGTGATCTCGGCCTTCTTCGACGGGATCGACCTGCTGAAACTGTCGCACCCCGGCGTGCCTGACGTCGAAGGGCTGAACGCGATCCTGGAGCCGCGCACCGGCTGGCGGACCGTCGCCGTGCCGGGGCTCGTCCCCGACGACATTTTCTTCGCGATGCTGTCGGAGCGCGTGTTCCCGGTCGGCAATTTCATCCGCACGCGCGACCAGCTCGACTATCTCGAAGCGCCCGACTGCTTCCATGACATGTTCGGGCACATTCCGATGCTCGCGCACCACGATTATGCC
>DASUIC010000036.1:0-11091 GCA_036273215.1 Sphingomicrobium sp. | reverse complement strand
TCCATCGCGTTCATCAGCAGGTCGTGGCGGACCCGGGTTTCCTCGTCCTCCGCGATCTGTTCGTCCTGAAGCGGGCCGGAATCGACCAGGAAGTCCTGCCACTGGCTTTCGCCGCCCTCGTCGCCTTTCAGCGAGACGTTGAGGCTTGTGTCGCCGCCCATGCCCATGCGGCGGTTCATCGACACCACCTCGTCCTCGCTGACTCCGAGGTCGGTCGCGATCTTGGTCACGTCCTGGGGCTTCAAATCGCCTTCCTCGAACGCGTTGATCTGGTTCTTCATCCGCCTCAGGTTGAAGAACAATTTCTTCTGGTTCGCGGTGGTGCCCATCTTCACCAGGCTCCACGCGCGAAGGATGAATTCCTGGATCGAGGCCCTGATCCACCACATCGCGTAGGTCGCGAGGCGGAAACCGCGGTCGGGCTCGAACTTCTTGACGCCCTGCATCAGCCCGACATTGCCTTCGGAGATGAGGTCGCTGACCGGAAGCCCATAGCCGCGGTATCCCATCGCGATCTTCGCCACGAGGCGCAGGTGCGAATTGACCAGCTTGGCGGCCGCCTCGGTGTCGCCATGCTCCCGCCAGCGCTTGGCGAGCATGTACTCCTCCTCCGGCGAGAGGATCGGGAATTTCTTGATCTCCGCAAGATAGCGATTGAGTCCGGCCTCCCCACCGGACGCGGGGAGCGAGACGATCCCTTGTCTGTTAGCCATTTTCCTTCGTCTTCTCCCTTTCGCGAGGGCGTTGCTGCCCTAGCCGGTTAACCTTTATACACCAAGCGCGCGCATGAGTTCCTGCATGTCCGGCGGCATGGGACTGGCGAACGACAGCTTGCGCTTCGTTACGGGGTGAGTGAATCCCAGCTCCGCCGCGTGAAGCGCCTGGCGGTGAAACCCAAGGTCCTTCAAAAGCTTGCCGTGCGCCTTTCCGGAGCGGCCATAGACCGGGTCGCCGAGCAACGGGTGGCCGGCGGAGGCCATATGGACGCGAATCTGATGTGTTCGGCCCGTTTCCAGACTGCATTCCACGAGCGCCGCATCTTCCAGCCTCTGCAGCAGCTTCCAGTGGGTCACTGCTCGCTTTCCGCGACTTCCTTCGACAATCGCGATCCTCTTCCGGTTTGCGGCCGATCGGGCGAGGGGTGCGTCGATGGTGCCCTCACGGGTCTTCGGAACGGCGCCCACGATCGCCAGATAGCGCCGGTCGATCGAATGGGCGGCGAACTGCCTTGCGAGGCCTTCGTGAGCAACGTCGCTCTTCGCGACGACGAGCAGCCCCGACGTATCCTTGTCGATGCGGTGAACGATTCCGGGCCGCGCCACGCCGCCGATGCCCGAGAGCTTGCCCGCGCAATGGTGAAGCAGCGCGTTGACCAGAGTCCCGTCGAGATTGCCGGCGGCGGGATGGACCACCAGCCCGGCGGGCTTGTCGACCACCAGCAGGTGCTCGTCCTCGAACACAATCTCGAGCGGGATGTCCTCGGGCTCATTATGCGCCGGCGTCGGCTTCGGAACGACCACCCGAAGCTGTTCGCCGCCTTTCACCTTAATCGACGGATCGCGAACGGGCGTGCCCTGGGTCGCCACGGCGCCGCTTCGGATCAGCGCCTTTAGACGCTCGCGCGAAAGGGTGGGCACCTCGGCCGCTAGCGCGCGGTCGAGCCGCCAGCCGGCGCGGGCGGGTGTCAGGCGCACGTCGATGGTCCGATGACCCCCCATCTTCATGCACAAGATTGTGTTCGCACCCGCAACATTCAATGGACCGATCTTGCTTCAGATTAAACTCTGCCGCATCTGCCCTGCGGATGAATTCCGTCGACCTCGCCAGCCTTCTCTGCTCCCGGCTTTGCCATGACCTGATGTCGCCGGTCGGAGCGCTCAACAACGGAATCGAGCTGCTTGCCGACGAGACCGACCCCGACATGCGCGAAAAGTGTCTTGAATTGCTCTCCGACAGTGCGCTCGCGACGGCGAACAAGCTCAAATTCTTTCGTCTCGCATTCGGCGCCGCGGGGGGGTTCGGGGAAGAAATCGATACGAGCGAGGCCCGCTCCGCGCTCGAGGGACTGTTCGGCGCGGAACGGCGCGTCGAAGTCCGCTGGGTCGTCCACGAGGAGAAACTCCCCAAAGGCGCGATCAAGCTGCTTTTGAACCTGGCGATGCTTGCCGGCGATGCACTGGTGCGCGGCGGGCGGCTCGATGTCGGAGCGGAGCGGCGCGATGGCGAGATCGAGCTCGCGGTCCGAGGCGAGGGGCCGCGGATCCTGCTCGACCCGGTCCTCCGCGAAACGCTGGCGAGCGGCGCCAGCGGACCGGTCGAGCCGCGCGCCGCGGGCGCCTGGCTGGCGCACGCTCTAGCGTCTGAGGCCGGCGGTTCGATCCAGTTGTCCGATCCGTCGGCCGACGTGCTGATGATCGGCGCGATGCTCCCGCTTCACTGAGCCTTCGTCACAGCGCAGGACAGGGATAACGGCGCGTTAACTCCTCGGCGGCATAAGCGCTTCTCGAAGCAGCGCTGAAGGGCTCACCGGCCGATGGACGACCTGATTGCCGATTTCGTAGCCGAGTGCCGGGAAATGCTCGAATCCCTCGGCGGCGAGATCGTCGCGTGGGAAGCGAAGCCCGACGACCGCGCTCGGCTCGACAGCATCTTCCGCTTCGTCCACACGGTGAAGGGCAATTGCGGCTTCTTCGAATTCCCGCGCCTGGAAGCGCTCAGCCACGCCGCCGAAGATGCGCTCGCCGATGTGCGCGCGGGGCGCCGGCAGCCCGACGCGGCCCTGGTCAGCGCGGTGCTCGCGATCATCGATCGCATCGGCGAAATGGTTGCGGCCATCGAAGCGGGCGAGGAAATGCCGGCCGGCGACGACAGCGCTCTGATCGATGCGCTCGCTCCGGGCGCGGAAAGTCCCGTCGCGCATCTCGCGGCGCCTGCCGCCGACGGACAGATCAGGGCTTCGGCGGCGCCGCGGACCATCCGGCTCTCCGTCGAGCTGCTCGACCGCGTGATGAGCACGGTTTCGGACATGGTGCTCGCCCGCAACGAGCTCGCCCGCCGTTTGCGCGAGTCCACCAGCGACGTGCCGGTCGACGGCGCTTTCGAGCGGCTGTCCTCGATCATCGCCGAAATGCGCGATGCGATCACGCGAACGCGCATGCAGCGCATCGAGAATCTGTTCGTCGGACTGCCGCGGATGGTTCGCGACCTCTCGGCCGAGCTCGGCAAGCAGGTGCTGGTCGACATCGAAGGAGGCGACGTCGAGCTCGATCGCGAGATGATCGAGATGATCCGCGATCCGCTTACGCACATCATCCGCAACGCGGTCGATCACGGGATCGAAAAGCCCGCCGACCGGCTGAAGGCGGGCAAGCGCGAGATCGGAATCCTTTCGGTCGCAGCGCGCCAGTCCGGTAACCAGATCCTGATCGACATCCACGACGACGGACGCGGGATCGACGGAAAGAAGCTGGTCGCCAAAGCGCTCGACGTCGGCTTGCTCGAGAAGGACGACGCGGCAAAGCTCAGCCACCGGGAGCAGCTGGCCCTGATCTTCGAAGCGGGGCTTTCCACCGCTGCGGAAGTGACGTCGATCTCCGGCCGCGGAGTCGGCATGGACGTCGTCCGTTCGAACATCGAACGGATCGGCGGCATCGTCGAGGTCGACAGCCGCGTCGGCGAGGGCACCCGGATGACTCTCCGGGTCCCGCTGACGCTGACCATCATTCCCGCGCTGACGGTTTCCATCGCCGGACAGCATTTCGCGATCCCACGCTCGGCGATCGAAGAGATCGTTCGGGCCAACGGCGAGAGCGTGACCCTCGAGCATCTCGGCGGTGCTGGTGTGGCGACCATCCGTGGACGGCGCGTTCCGGAAGTCTCGCTTGCCGAAATCCTCGGGCTGGCCAGCGACATCGAGGAGAAAGACCGCACGCTGGTCGTGCTTCGTCCGTCCGGCAGCGATCTCTACGCCCTGTCCGTGGACCGGATCCACGACCACGAGGAACTGGTGGTCAAACCCGCTGCTCCCGCAGTGATGGCGACCGGCCTTTATGCCGGAACCACGCTCGCCGACGACGGTAGTCCGATCCTTTTGTTCGACCCTGCCGGTCTTGCCGAGGTCGGAGGAGTGAAGATGGAGGCGCAGGAGCGCACCGCGCGCATCGCCGAAATGTCTTCGAGCACTGCGTCGAAAGCGGTCGCAGTCCTTCTGTTCCGTGGACTCGACCAGGGCCGTCGTGCGCTTCGCCTTGCGGTCGTCGACCGCATCGAAGAAGTCGAGGCGAACGCAATCAAGGAGTCGGCCGGTCAACTTCGGGTGCAGGTTGGCGATGCGATTTTGCCGCTGGCGGGCGCAAGCATGGCCGACCTCGGCGACTGCAAGGTCCGGCTGTTCCGACTGAACGACGGAGCTCACGAGATTGGCTATGCGTTCGCCGAAGTCATCGACTTCGCGACGATCGACAACGAAGTCATTCATGCCGAGCGCGCGGGCGAGGTCAGCGGCGTTTCGCTGATCAACGGCGAGCCCGCCGAGCTGGTCGACGCCCATTGGCTGTTCGCCAATCACGTGGGCATCGCCGCCCGCGCCAGCGTCCCGCTAGTGTGCCGCCTGCCGAGTGACGATCCGTGGATGCAGAACATGCTTCGCCCGATCGTCGAGGCCGCGGGCTATCGAGTCGTCGGAGAAGACCACGACGGGGATGCCGACCTGGTGATCGCGTCTCAAGGCGAAAGCGCTCCAGCCGACGCTTCGGACAAGACCATCTGGCTAAGAAGCGAGCCGGAAGCGTCGGGCAAGAAGGACCAGAGCATTTATCGCTACGACCGCGCGGGGCTTCTGATGGCCCTGAAGTCGGCAGGCGGGAAGGCGGCAAAATGAACGAGCTTCTGCTGGTCGTCGCCATCGCCGGCGAACGCGTCGCGCTTCCCGCGGCCGCGGTCGAATCGGTCGTCGAGCTCGATACGTTGATCCCGGTTCCCCGCGCCGCTCCTCATGTGGCGGGTCTGTCGGCGCTGAGGAGCCGAGTGCTCACCGTCATCGATTGCCGCCGCTCGCTCGAGCTGGGCGAGACCGACTGCTCGGATGGTGTTCGTGAAGCGGCGGTCGTCGAGTTCGACGGCCATCATTACGCACTGATCGTCGATCTGGTCGAAGACGTTGTCGAGGCTCTTTCCGACCCGGCGCCGATGCGCGCCTCAATGGGAGAAGGCTGGGAGCGCGTGTCCCAGGGTATTGTCGATACCGAGATGGGACCGCTTCTTCTGATCGATGTGGCGGCGCTGGTCGCCGGAGCCGACGAAGCCAAGGCGGCTTAATCTGTTCGTTACCGTTAGTGCTTAAGGAACTCGGAACTTGAAGCGGGATGCCAACTGATGAAGAGCTGTTTGATCGTCGATGACTCCAAGGTGATCCGCAAGGTTGCGCGGCACATCCTGGAGACTCTCGAGTTCGAGGTCGAGGAGGCCGGCGACGGGCAGGAGGCGCTGTCCCGCTGCGAAACCAAGATGCCCGACGTGGTCCTGCTCGACTGGAACATGCCGGTGATGAGCGGGATGGAGTTCCTGCGCATGCTTCGTCAGCGCGGCCACGGCGACCAGCCGAAGGTCGTGTTCTGCACCACCGAAAACGACATGGCGCACATCCGCGCGGCGCTGGAAGCCGGCGCCGACGAATATGTGATGAAACCGTTCGACCGGGAAACGCTTCACATCAAGCTTCAGCTCGTCGGCGTAGCCTGAGTCCCGACACGTGGAGCGGGCGCTCGCCAGATCGCGGGACCGCCACCGGGACTCGCGGCAAAGCTCACAGGGTTCGCGCCGCCGAATCCGCCTGATGATCGTCGACGATTCGACGGTCGCCCGCGCGGTCCTGTCGCGAATCGTCGAAAGCGACCCCGCATTCGAGATCACCGCTGTCGCGGGCACCGCCGAGGACGCCATCGAGGCGCTCGGCGAGTGCCGGGTCGATATCATCGTCCTCGATCTCGAAATGCCGGGCGCGGGCGGACTCAAGTCGATTCCGCGGATCATCGGCGCCGGCGCCGGCGCCAAGATCATGATCGTCTCCTCGCTCGCTGAGGACGGCGCCGAGCAGACCGTAGCGGCGCTTGCGCTCGGCGCCGCCGACACGATGCCCAAGCCCGGAACCGGCCGCTTCAACGGCCGCTTCTCCGAAATCCTGCTGAGCAAGCTCAAGGGCATGGGCTATGCCTCGCCCGCCGCTCAGGCGCCCGTGGCTTCTTCGTCAGGGCCGCAGCAGCAGCTTCGTGCGATGCCCAACGATCCGATCGACCTGCTCGCGATCGGCGCATCGACGGGAGGCATCCACGCGCTCGGCGTGCTGTTCCACGCGCTTCCGAAGCGGATCGGGGTCCCTATCCTGGTCACGCAGCACCTGCCGATGCCGTTCATGCCCGTTTTCGCGCGACAGATCGGTGCAATCGCGCACCGCAAAGCCGTCGTCGCCGAGGATGGAATGGAGCTTGAGCCGGACGTGATCCTGCTCGCTCCTGGAGATGCGCATCTGACGCTCGAGCCGCGTGGCGAGCGATCGGTCGTGGTGCGGCTGACCAGCGGACGGAGCAGCAGCGGCTGCATGCCCTCGCTCGACCCGATGCTGGCCTCGGCCGGTGCGGTGTTTGGCTCGGGAGCGCTCGGCGTGGTTCTGACCGGCATGGGCCGCGACGGCGTGGAGGGCGCCTCCCGCCTCGTCGCCTGCGGCGGTACTATCCTCGTTCAGGACGAAACGAGCTGCGCGGTATGGGGAATGCCGCGCGCGGTGCTCGAGGCCGGACTCGCGAGCGCTGCCCTCGCGCCCGACAAGATCGCTCGCCGGATCGCGGCGCGTACCGAGCAGGAGGACTGACGGCCGTGCACATCAGCGACAGCTCGAGCCGAATTCTCGCCGGACTTCTCGAAGCCCGCACGGGTCAGCAGCTGACGATGAGCCGGCGCTGGCGGATCGAGACAGCGCTCTCGGCGCTGATGCGCGAACGCGGCATTTCGACCCTCGATGAGCTCATCACCATTCTCGTCATGGGCAAGGAGCCGAACTTGTCGCAGCAGGTGGTCGAAGCGTTGCTCAACAACGAAACCTATTTCTTCCGCGACCGCGCGCCCTTCGACGTGCTCCAGCGCTATGCGCTTCCGGAACTGGCGAAGCGGCGCGAGAAATCCAAGCGGCTGCGCATCTGGTCGGCCGGCTGCTCCACGGGGCAGGAAGTCTACTCGCTGTCGATGCTGTTCGCCGAAGAGCCGGAAAAATGGCGCGGCTGGTCGATCGACATTCTCGGCACCGACGTGTCGACGCTGTGCATCGATCGGGCCCGCGCTGGCAGCTATAGTCAGTTCGAAGTCCAGCGCGGTCTCGCCATCAGTCAGATGATCAAATGGTTCGAGGAGTGCGCCGACGGCTGGCGTGCGGTCGAAGCGCTGCGCAAGACCGTACGGTTCCAGGTGCACAACCTGCTCGAGCCGGCGCCGCATCCCGGCGGCTTCGACATCGTGCTCTGCCGCAACGTCATGCTCTATCTCAGTCCCGACAAAAAGGCAGTGAGCTTCGAACGACTCGCCGGGTCGATGGCCGAGGATGGATGGCTGATGCTCGGGGCCGGCGAAACGGTCATCGGTCAGACCGGAAAGCTCGGGGCCGACGTCAATGCACGGGGACTATACCGCCTCGTCGGCGACGGAAGCCGGGTCGAGAAGCGCCAGGCCGATCGAAGGGCTGCTTCCGGCGGGGCTTGACCGGACGCGCCGTCTCGTGCGGCATTGCGCGCGTGGATTTCGACTTCATCGAACGGCCGTCGCCCAATTTCGACGAACGGCAGCTGCCGGTGTCGATGATCGTCCTCCATTACACCGGCATGCCCGACGCCGACGGAGCGCTTGCTCGGCTGACCTCACCCGAAGCGCGCGTCTCATGCCACTATCTCGTGGACGAGGATGGAGCGATCTATCGGCTGGTGGATGAAGCAAACCGCGCGTGGCACGCTGGCAAGTCGCGCTGGCGCGGGGTTTCCGACGTCAACTCCGCGAGCGTCGGGATCGAGATCGTCAATCCCGGCCACGAATTCGGCTATCGTCCATTTCCCGACGAACAGATTGCTTCAGTCATCCCGCTGGTCGCAGACATCAAGGATCGGCACGGAATCGGGCGCGGTAATGTGGTCGGCCATTCCGATGTCGCCCCGGCGCGCAAGGAGGATCCCGGCGAGCTCTTTCCCTGGCACGCCCTCGCAAAGCGCCGCCTCGCGCTCCCTAGTCCGACGCGAGACCTGATCGATCCTTATTGGACCGACGCCGGCTTTCTCTTGGCGCTCGAGCGGTTCGGCTACGATGTGACCGACGAACAAAAGGCTGTCATCGCCTTCCAGCGCCGCTTCCGCCCCGACCTCATCGACGGCATCATCGACGGCGAGTGCAGGGCCAAGCTCCTCGCCCTGCTGCTGCCGCGGCCGCAGTGAAAGATCACAAAGTTGGCGTCCGATGCCATGGAATCGAGGTGCCTTCCCCTCGCGAAAGTTGTTCCGCCGTGTGACCTTTCGCCGGGTTCGGCTGAGCGGAAGAAGCTGACGCTGCATCGGCCAGCGTAAGCCACAGCCGGGCACCTGTAGGAAAGAAATTTCGTGTTGTCGGTAATGGCAGCTTTCGTCCCAAAGCTGCCATTAGCCAACACGCCTCAATGGCCGTAACAACAGCTGTCGAGGGGCCATCTACATGCACATTCATCTTCCGAAGCCGCTGCACGGATGGCGCGAGTTTGCCGGCGAGGTCGGGATCATCGTCATCGGCGTTCTTCTCGCGCTGGCCGCCGAGCAGGTCATCGAGACGCTTCACTGGCGGCATGAAGTCGGCCTTTTCCGAAACTCAGTCGACCACGAGGTCGAGAACAATCTCGGCACCTATGTTTATCGGATGAGGGAGAACGCCTGCGTCGACGCTCGCCTCCACGAACTCGAACGCTTGCTCGCAAGCTGGCGGGCCGGTCGCCCGCTGACGCTCACGGGACTCATTGGAGCACCATCGTCGCTGAGCCTCGAAACCAGCGTTTGGCAAAGCAGGGATGCGAATATCGTCACGCACATGCCCATGCAGGAACGGCTGGCGATCGGAAGAATGTACGACGAGTTCGCCAATAACGAAGAGCACCGGCTTGACGAGCGGGAGGCGTGGCTCGAGCTCGGCGAGTTCAACGGCGCCAGCGACCTCGACCATGCCGACCTGATGCGGCTTCAAGGGCTGATCAGCCGCGCACGGTATCGCCAGGCGCACATCACCACCAACGCGATGAACTATTTGAGGCGCGCCGCCGCGATCGGGCTAAAGCCGACCTGGAACGACTTCCCGCCCTACGATCCGAGCATCTGCAAGCCGATCCTCTCCACCAACATCGGGACCGTGGGCTGATATGCATTTCCACTTGCCAAAACCGCTGCACGGCTGGCGCGAGTTCGCGGGCGAGGTGGGGATTATCGTCGTCGGCGTGCTGATCGCGCTTGGCGCGGAGCAACTCGTCGAGGAATGGCGATGGCACGAGCGTGTTCGGATGTCACTCGATTCACTCTCCGAACAGATGCAATTCGATTATTTCAACGCGGCGGAGATTGTTGTCACACAGCCCTGCGTCGATGCCCAGCTGGAGCAAATCGAGAGGGCTCTATCTCAGCCCGCCGCATCATGGCGTCCATTGCCGGCGTATGACGACGAAGGCTTCAATCATTATGTTGTCCGACAACCAATGAGACCTTGGCAAGACGACGTGTGGCAGTCGATGAATGATGAGGGAGTTGCTTCGCATCTCGACCGCTCGCTCCGCCAGGGCATCGCAAGATTCTATTCAAACATGGCCGGGGCGGTCGCGTATCAATCAGAAACGAGCAAATTGAATTTCCAGCTGAGTGCGCTCAGCCAGCCGCTCGCGCCGACGCCCGAAGCGCGGTTCCAACTTATCAAGGATATCGAGGAGCTGCGTGGCAACTACCATTTGATGAAGCTTATCGGGAACCAGCTGCTTGGACAGGTGGCAGCTTCAGGAATTGGTAAGCCGACCAGCACGGCTTCGGATATGGCTAACTCCGGTACGGTGGTTTTCTGCCGCGCCCATCATTTGCCGCTTGGCAAATTGGAGCCGGTCATGCCGGGCCATATCCAATGAGAGCTAACGACAGCTTTCCATCCAAAGCCGACATTAGGAGCGCCCGGTCGAGTGGTGTAACTCGCCACGTGGGGGACAGCATGCACTTTCATCTGCCCAAACCGCTGCACGGCTGGCGTGCCTTGGTCGGCGAAATCGGAATCATCGTCGTCGGCGTTTTGATCGCGCTCAGCGCGGAGCAATTTGCCGAGTTTGTGCACGATCGAGCGCAGGTTCGACACGGCGAGGAAGCCCTGAGAGACAACTTCCTACGATTCGTTACTTACACGGCCGAGCTCGACGCCTACGCGCCGTGCATTACTGCCAGATCGGCTGAGCTCCGCCAGCTGATCGATCGTTCGTCCGTCGCCCACCAGCTGCCGAATGTTGGTCCTATTCCGCAGGTCGAAGCTCGTCCGTGGCAGGTCGACACATATGACGCGATGGTCGCTTCGCAGGCGATCACGCATGTCGCTCATGGGCAGGCCATTTTGTATTCGCGTATCGCGATGTCCGCGATCGACATTTATGACGATGCAAAGGTCGAATGGGCGGACTGGGGAATCCTCGCGAGCCTCAGCGGACCGTCACGCCCCTATGATGATGCGGAAGAAGCGCAGGATCGGCTCATTCTTGCCCGCGCCGTTCACCAGGACGCCCTGATGCGCCTGATCGCCACAAATACATTGGACCGGATCAAACGGACCGGTTTGCTGAATGATGCCGCCTTCGATTCAGCCGAGGGGCGAACAATGGCATCGAAAATGGCGATGTGCAGGCCGATCCAGGTGGGGCCCCCTCCCGCTGCGTAACGTCAGCTTTCCACCCATTGCTGCCATTGGCATCTGACTGGCAACGACCCGGCGGTTCCCCTATATGCAGCCTTGCCAGAGGGCCGGGCGGCCGCGCCCTTCGACAAGCTCAAGATGAGCGAGGAGAAGGTCGAGGAAAGTCCG
>DASUIC010000035.1:0-3654 GCA_036273215.1 Sphingomicrobium sp. | reverse complement strand
CTCGACGTGGTCGCCTGGCATGGCAATTACGCGCCCTGCCGCTACGACCTCTCGCGGTTCAACGTGATCAACAGCGTCAGCTTCGATCATCCCGACCCGTCGATCTTCACGGTCCTGACCAGCCCGAGCAACGTGCCTGGGCGGGCGAACGCCGACTTCGTCATCTTCCCGCCGCGCTGGATGGTGGCCGAGGACACGTTCCGGCCGCCCTGGTTCCACCGCAACGTGATGAGCGAGGCGATGGGGCTGATCTACGGCGCCTATGACGCCAAGGCAGAAGGCTTCGCTCCAGGTGGGCTCAGCCTGCATAACCTCATGAGCGGCCACGGGCCCGACGTCGAAAGCTGGCGCAAGGCGAGTGAGGCAGAGCTCAAGCCGGCGAAGATCGAAGGGACCATTGCGTTCATGGTCGAAACCTGCTGGCCGTACCGCCCGACCGGGTGGGCGCTGGAACGGGCGCAGTCCGATTACGACGAGGCCTGGGCGGGATTTCCCAAAGCGAAGCTACCCTAAGAGCGCGCCCAGGCTTCGTGTCTCAGCTCGCCTTTTGCTGTGCGTCTCTCCAGCCCTCGGTTACCTCGTTCTTGTGCGCCGCGAAGGCGCCGAGGACCTCCGCTTTCTCGCGCGCTGGCACCGAGAAATGATCGAGCGAGCGGGACAGGACCGCGGCGGCCGCATCGAATTCGGCCGGTGAGATTTTGAGGTTCTTGTGCGCGTTCTCGAGCCCTAGATTCGTGCTTCCTGGCCGCGTCGGAGTGTATTCGAACGGGCCGCCGGAGACCTTGGCGACCCACAAAGTCCGCATGAATTTCAGGCCCGGAAGCCTTCCGAGGTCCTTTGTCGACCATTCACGAAGTTGGGGATTCGCCGATCGGGCACCGGCGACAGGATCCTTGATGAGTTCGTCGCTGAAATAATCGACCACAGCGGCGATCGCGAAAATTCCGCCCAGGCGGTCGTAGAGGGACTTGCCCGCGTCGGTTTGCGCGGCCGCCGCACCACTCCCTTGCAAGACTGCCGCGCCCGCTGCGTCCGCCGCAAAGGGCAATGCGACCGCGGCAGCAGACAGCATCAGGACGTCCTGCAGGATTTCGCGCCTCGTTCCTCCCTCACTTGATCCCGTTTCATCGCTTCCATGTTTCATGGTCGAGCTCCTCATTGCGCCCCCGCAACGAGGTTTGATGCTTTGTCATTCCTGAAGGTTCCCGCTGCTAGTTGCATGGCGTCCAAACGAGATTAGGGAGCGGATCGCATGAAGCTGGACGAGACTCACGATTCGTCGCGCGTGAGCTGGGTCTCCGGCTCGCAACCTGGCGGTGACTTTCCCATCCAGAACCTGCCGCTTGGGATATTCTCGGTTGGCGAGAGGCGGCGGCGGGCGTGTGTCGCGATCGGCGATTACGTGCTCGACCTCACCGGCATCGCGGACCTCCTCGACAGCGAGTGGACCGATGATCTCTCGCAACCTGTCCTCAACGGATGGTTGGCGCGGGGACCGGAGGCACAGAACGCGCTTCGTCGGCGGCTGATCGAGTTGCTCTCCGACGAACAATATCGCGACGAAGTCGAACCGGAGCTGATCGGCCAGACGGAAGTCCGAATGCACCTCCCGTGCGTGGTCGGCGACTACACCGACTTCTATGTCGGCATCCACCACGCAACCAATGTCGGCAAGCAGTTCCGGCCCGACAATCCGCTGCTTCCCAACTACAAATATGTGCCGATCGGCTATCACGGCCGGGCGAGCTCCGTGCGGGTGTCGGGAGAGCCGGTCATTCGGCCGAACGGCCAGCGCAAGGCGCCGGATGCGGATGCACCCGGATATGGGCCCAGCCGGCGCCTCGATTATGAGCTCGAGCTCGGGATCTGGATCGGCGAAGGCAACGAGCTCGGGTCACCGATCCCGATCGGCGAAGCGGCCGAGCATATCGCCGGCTATTGCCTCCTCAACGACTGGTCGGCGCGCGATATCCAGGCGTGGGAATATCAGCCGCTCGGGCCGTTCCTGGCGAAGAATTTCCTGACCAGCATCAGCCCGTGGATCGTCAGCCCGCAGGCGCTCGCGCCGTTCCGCAAACCGATGCCGGAACGGCCGAGCGGCGACCCGAAGCCGCTCCCGTACCTCGACGATGCAGCAGACCAGGCGCGCGGCGCGCTCGCCGTCCAGCTCGAGGTGACGCTCACGACCGAGGAGATGCGCAAGCGGGGTCTCGCACCGCGCATCCTCTCGCGCGGATCGGCGGACGCGGCGATGTACTGGAGCGCGGCGCAGATCGTCGCCCACCACAGCTCCAACGGCTGCAACCTTCAGCCCGGCGACCTGATCGGCACCGGCACGCTGTCGACCGACAGCGCCGGCGGCCTCGGCTCGCTGCTCGAAATCAGCCGGGGCGGCAAGCAGCCGCTGGAGCTCGAGACCGGCGAGAAGCGCAACTTCCTCGAGGATGGCGACGAGCTGACCCTCAAGGCATGGTGCGAGGCCGATAGCGCGGTGCGGATCGGATTTGGTGAATGCGTCGGACGGGTGGTTGCTGCGCCCTAGAGCAGCCCCAGATTCGCTCCCATTAGACGAGTGAGCGCATAAATGCGGTCGAGATGCGGTGTCGGCACGTCAACGCGTTCAGCGATCTCGCGCGCCGCTCCGAGTAGCGCCTCCAGCTCGATCCGGCGGCCCGCTTCGACGTCCTGGAGCATCGACGATTTGAACGCCCCGAGGCGCGCTGTCACGGCCATGCGGTCGTCCGCACTCTCGCTGATCGGGCAATCGATCGCCGCTCCGACGGCGGCGAGCTCGTCCATCGCCTCGGCCATCAGTGCACGGATCGTCTCGTCGTGCAGCAATTGGTCGGCGGTCGAGCGCGTCAGCGCCGACATCGGGTTGATCGTCGCGTTGCCCCATAATTTGTACCAGATCGCTCGCCGCACATTGTCGCTCTGTTCGCAGCGGATTCCCGAGTTGGTGAACAAGGTGCACAGCCGCTCAATCCGCTCGCTCGTCCCTCCGCCAGGTTCGCCGAGGATCAGCTTTTCTGCGTGCTTGACCACGACGTGGTTCGGCTCTTCGCGGAAGCAGCTCGCATGGACGACACAGCCGGCGACCTGCTCAAATGGAAGCGCATCCGCGATCGCGAGGTCGGGATCGACCGACCACAAGGGCTCGTCGGTGAACCACCACGGCACGCCGTTCAGCATTGGAACGATCTGCGTTTCGCGGCCGACTACCGATGACAAGCTTGGCGCTATGTCCGGCAGCGCCGGCGCCTTGACCGCGAGCACCACCACATCGTGGGTCGAGAGCGTGGCAGCGTTGCTGGTCGTCGCAACGGCCACGCAGCGCGTGTCGCCTGCGTCGGTGAGGCGCAGCCCCTGACTGTCGATGGCATCGAGGGTTTCGCCCCGCGCGACGAGCGACACGTCGTTGCCGGCGAGCGCGAGCCGAGCGGCGATCCACCCGCCAATCGCACCCGCCCCTACAACGCAAATGTTCATGGCCGCGCCGATGGGCTAGAAAGCGCCTGTTCGGCAAGGGGGCGCCGCATGATCTTCCGCCAGCTGTTCGAGTCGCAGTCGTCGGCCTATACCTATCTCCTCGGCTGCGAGGAGAGCCGCGAGGCAGCGCTGATCGATCCGGTCCTCGAGACCGTCGAGCGCGAC
>DASUIC010000034.1:0-3737 GCA_036273215.1 Sphingomicrobium sp. | reverse complement strand
GATCGCGCCGATCGCCGCCGAGATCGACGAGACGGACGAGTTCCCGCGCCAGTTGTGGCCGCAGATGGGCGAGCTCGGGCTTCACGGGATCACCGTCGAAGAGGAATGGGGCGGCCTCGGCCTCGGCTACCTCGAGCATGTTGTCGCGCAGGAGGAAGTGGCGCGCGCGTCGGCGTCGGTGGGCCTCAGCTATGGCGCGCATTCCAACCTCTGCATCAACCAGATTCGGCGCTGGGCAAACGAGGAGCAGAAGCGCAAATATCTGCCCAGGCTCATCAGCGGCGAGCATGTCGGGGCGCTCGCGATGAGCGAGGCCGGCGCCGGAAGCGACGTCGTGGGAATGAAGCTGAAGGCCGAGAAGAGCGGCAACGGCTACCGCCTCAACGGCACCAAGTTCTGGATCACCAACGGCGCCTACGCGGATACGCTCGTCGTCTATGCGAAGACGGGGGAAGGCAGCCGCGGGATCACCGCCTTCCTGATCGAAAAGGACATGGACGGCTTCTCGCCCGGGCAGAAGATGGACAAGCTCGGAATGCTCGGCTCGCCGACGAACGAGCTGGTGTTTCAGGATTGCTTCGTTCCGCCGGAAAATGTGCTCGGCGAGGAAAATGGAGGGGTCGCGGTGCTGATGAGCGGGCTCGATTACGAGCGCACCGTCCTCGCCGGAATCCAGATCGGAATCATGCAGGCGTGCCTCGACACGGTGCTCCCCTATGTCCGCGACAGGAAGCAGTTTGGGAAGCCGATCGGAAGCTTCCAGCTCATGCAGGCCAAGGTCGCCGACATGTATGTCGCCCTGAACAGCGCGCGGGCATACGTCTACAATGTCGCAAAGGCTTGCGACGCGGGGAAGACCACGCGTTACGACGCGGCGGGTGCGATCCTGCTTGCGAGCGAGAACGCGGTGAAGGTCGCAAACGAAGCGGTGCAGGCGCTCGGCGGCGCGGGCTACACCAAGGATTGGCCGGTCGAGCGCTACTACCGCGACGCCAAGCTGCTCGACATCGGGGCAGGCACGAACGAGATCAGGCGGATGCTGATCGGGCGTGAGGTGATTGGGGTTTGATATTCCTCCCTCCCGGCGAAGCCGGTGGGGAGGGGAACCAGCGAATGCTGGGAGGGGCATTTAACGCCGGGGCTGGAGACCCCTCCACCATTCACTGTGCGGTGAATGGTTCCCCTCCCCACGAGCTTCGCTCGCGAGGAGGAATGCTCAGCCCCAGATCTTCACGCGCTTGTCGGGCGCGAGGTACAGCTTTTGCCCCGGCTTGACGTTGAATGCCGGGTACCAGGCGTCAATGTTGCGCGCGGTCTGCGCCCTGAACTGGTCAGGCGCGTGCTCGTTGGTGAGAACGATCTGCCGAAGCGCTTCGGGTCGCCACTTGGCCGCCCAGGACTGGGCGAATGCGAGAAAGAAGCGCTGGTCACCGGTCAAACCATTGATCACCGGCAAAGGTTTGCCGTGGAGCGATGCCTTGTACGCTTCGTATGACGCTCCGAGGCCCGCGACGTCAGCGATATTCTCGTTGATCGTCAGCTTGCCGTTCAGGTGCAGTCCGGGAAGCGCTTCGTAGGCGTCGAACTGCTGCTCGAGCATCTGCGCCTGCTTCTGGAAATTGGCGAAATCCGCCGGAGTCCACCAGTTGCGCATCGCTCCGGACGCGTCGAACAACGCGCCGCCGGTGTCGAAGCTGTGGCTGATCTCATGGCCTATGGTCGCTCCGATCGCTCCATAGTTGAAAGCGGCATCGGCGTTGGGATCGAAGAACGGCTTGACCAGGATCGCCGCGGGGAAGTTGAGTGCGTTCTGGACCGGCAGATTGACGGCGTTCACCAGCTGCGGCGGCATCCACCATTCGTGCGGGTCCATCGGCTTGCCGATCTTGGCGATCTGATGCCGGTATTCCCAGAGCGCCGCATTCTTCTGGTTGGCGTAGGCGTTGTCGCCGGTGATCTGAAGGCCGGAATAGTCGCGCCAGCTATCGGGGTAACCGACTCCGACGACAATGTTCTGGACCTTCTTCAGCGCCTCCTGCTTGGTCGACGGGCTCATCCAGCCGATCGCCTTCACGCGCCGCGCGAACGCAGCCTTGAGGTTGGTGACCATGCCCTCGATCTCGGCCTTGGACGAAGCCGGGAAATATTTGTCGACATAGGCCTTTCCGACCGCGTCCTGGAGCGCGTTGCTGGTCGCGTTGAGCGCAAGCGCGTCGCGCGGCCGCTGCTGCGGCGTGCCCTGCAACTGGGTCCCATAGAAGGCGAAGCTCGCGTCGCGGAACGGCTTTGGAAGAACCGCCGCCTGCTCGTTCAGCGTATGGAAGGTCAGCCAGTCCTTCCAGTTCTGGAGCGGCTCCGAACCAACCAATGCCGACAGCTTCGGGATCGACGCATAATGGTAAGCGTCGAACTTCTGCGCGTTGCCGAGTCCGGCCGCGCCGAGCAGCGCGTCCCAGTCGATCCCCGGCGCCTTCTGCTCCAGCTGCTGCCGCGTCCAGACCTGCGATCCGTTCTTGAAGTCTTCGCTCTCCTCGCGCGTCTCGTGCGCGTGAGCGATCTTGGTCTCGAGGTCCATGATCCGGCCGGCCGCGCCCTGCGGATCGGGGTAGTTGGCGTCCTGAAGGATGGTCTGGACGTAGGCCTTATACTTGTTACGGGTGTCCGCCATTTTCGGGTCGGCGGAGAGATAATATTGAGCATCGGGAAGGCCGATGCCGCCCTGCATGATGTATGGCAGTTGCTCGCCCGGCGTGGCGAGGCCCTGGGTGACGAAAATTCCGAACAGATTTTCGGTGTGGAAATTCGTGGCGTTGAGCGGATCGGTGTCTGACCGCAGAGTGCCACCGATCGCCGCGCTCAGCTGGTGCTTGTCGGCGATGCGGCCGATCGCGTCGAGGTCGGCCTTCGCGGGTGCAAGGCCTGCATGGTCGATCGCGTCGGTATTGAGATAGGCGTTGTAATAGTTGGCGATCATCGCGTTCGTGCCGCTGGTCGGATTGGACCTGATGATCTGGTCGAACAGCGCGCGCGTGTTCTTCTCGCGCAGCTGGTCTGCGATGTAAAAGCCGCCGATCCGGGAGCGGTCCGCCGGGATCTGGGTGTTCTTGACCCAGGTGCCGTCGGCGTAGCTGAAGAAGTCGTCTCCCGGGACGACGCTCTTGTCCATCCAGCTCGGCTGGATTCCGATGTCGGTACCCTGCGGCTGCGTCGCGTTGCCGCCCGCGTGGGTATTGCAGGCAGCCAGTGCGAACGCCGAACCGACGATGAAGAAAAGTGTTCGCTTCACTTCGATCTCTCCCCAACCGACTGCTTTGCCATTGCCTGTCGTTGCGGCTACGCGAGCGGCAGGGCTTTTCGACCAACGGACATCAGAGCGGCATGAGCGCACCGCGCATCGAGAGCAAAATCGTTACGGACAGCGAAGAGTTCCGCGCCCGTACCGAACACAACCGAGCGCTTGCCGGGAAGCTTCGCGCGGATGTCGCGGAGGCCGCGAAAGGCGGCACCGAGAAGCACCGCCAACGACACGTCGAACGCGGCAAGCTTCTCCCCCGCGACCGCGTCGAGCGTTTGCTGGACCCTGGCTCGCCCTTCCTCGAGATCGGGCAACTCGCTGCCTGCGACCTCTACGAGGGCGAAGTGCCGGGCGCGGGCATCATCTGCGGGATCGGGCGCGTTTCCGGGTGCCAGGTGATGATCGTCTGCAACGATGCCACGGTGAAGGGCGGGACTTATTA
>DASUIC010000033.1:0-6847 GCA_036273215.1 Sphingomicrobium sp. | reverse complement strand
GAGGATGTCGTCATAGTCGTTGACGGTCTGCTTGAACCGCTCGAGGTGCGGCTCGAGGCCGTGGATTCCGACCGCGAACCCGCCGATCCAGTCCTCGCCTTGGGGATTGATGAAATCAGCGAGGCACATGTTCGGGCGGCCCTCGCGCTTGCGCACCTGCTGGCGAAGCATGGGGACGCGCGTCCAGTCGTTGCCGGCGAGGACATATATGTCGTCGCCTTCACGCCGACAGCGCCACAGGCCGACGGTCGCCTTCGGAGTAACCCACCGTTCGGCGATCAGCTGATCGAGCATTTCCTGAGCGTCGTGGAACAGGCTGCTGGCGCTCTCCCCGACCACCGGATCATCGAGGATCGTGGGATAAGTGCCGGCGAGTTCCCACGCCCGGAAGAATGGCGTCCAGTCGATCGAAGTCTTGAGGTCATTGAGCGGCCATTCGCCGAAATGGTGCAGGCCCGGGTAGGCGGGCGGCGGCGCCTGGCCCGACGGGTCGTAAGCGAAGCCGTTCGCGCGCGCTTCGTCGAGCGTTGCGAGGTCCTTGGGGCCGCCGCGCTCGCGCGACTTGCGGAGCTTGTCGTAATCCTCGGCCGTGGTGGCGATCAGCGGGTCACGCTGGGTGTCGGATACTAGCGACGACGCCACTCCGACCGCCCGGCTCGCGTCGAGAACGTGAATGACGGGGCCTTCGTAAGCGGGATCGATGCGCAGCGCCGTGTGCGCCTTGCTGGTGGTCGCGCCGCCAATCAGTAATGGGGTCTTGAGGCCGAGCCGCTGCATCTCGCCGGCGACGGTCACCATCTCATCCAGCGACGGCGTGATCAGTCCGGAAAGCCCGATCATGTCTGCCTGATTGTCGCTCGCAGCCTGGAGGATGTCTTGCCACGGCACCATGACTCCGAGGTCGATCACCTCGAAGCCGTTGCACTGGAGGACCACGCCGACGATGTTCTTGCCGATATCGTGAACGTCGCCCTTGACGGTCGCCATGACGATCCGGCCCTTGCCTTGGGTGACGCCCTTTTCCTCCTTCTCCTTCTCGATGAAGGGGAAGAGGTAGGCGACCGCGCGCTTCATTACGCGGGCGGATTTCACCACCTGCGGAAGGAACATCTTGCCCGACCCGAACAGGTCGCCGACGACGTTCATCCCGTCCATCAGCGGGCCTTCGATGACCTCGATCGGACGGGCGAATTGCTGCCGCGCCTCCTCGGTGTCGTCGATGATATGCGCGTCGATCCCTTTGACCAGCGCATAGGACAGGCGCTCTGCTACGGGGAGCGATCGCCATTCGGCGGCCGCCTTCTCAGCCGCCGGGTCGACGTCCTTGTACTTCTCGGCGAGAGCGATCAGCCGCTCGGTAGCGTCATCGCGGCGGTCGAGGATGACGTCCTCGCACGCATCGCGAAGCTCGGGATCGATCGCATCGTAGACGTCGAGCTGGCCGGCGTTGACGATTCCCATGTCCATGCCCGCGGGGATCGCATGATAGAGGAAGATGCTGTGCATCGCCCGGCGCACCGGCTCGTTGCCGCGGAACGAAAAGCTGAGGTTCGACAGGCCCCCGCTGATGTGCGTTCCGGGACAGCGGCGACGGATTTCGCGCGCCGCTTCGATGAAGTCGATCGCGTAACGGCGATGCTCCTCGATGCCGGTGGCGATCGCGAAGATGTTGGGATCGAAGACGATGTCGTTGGGGTCGGCGCCGTCCGCAACGAGCAACTCATAAGCACGTTCGCAGATAGAGACCTTGCGCTCGACAGTGTCGGCCTGGCCCACTTCGTCGAATGCCATGACGACGATGGCTGCGCCGTACGCCCGGCACTTGCGCGCGAGCTCGAGGAACGGCCCCTCGCCTTCCTTCATCGAGATCGAATTGACGATCGGCTTGCCCGAGACGCATTTGAGGCCCGCCTCGATTACGCTCCACTTGGAGCTGTCGACCATCACGGGAATGCGCGCGATGTCGGGCTCCGCCGCGATGCGCTTCAGGAATGTCGTCATTGCGGCGGCCCCGTCGAGCAGCGCCTCGTCCATGTTCACGTCGATGATCTGCGCGCCGTTTTCCACCTGGTCGCGGGCGACCTCGACCGCGGCGTCGTAATCGCCGGCGAGAATCAGCTTCTTGAAGCGCGCCGATCCGGTGACGTTGCAGCGCTCCCCAATGTTGACGAACCGCGCGCCCGCGCCTGCCTGTTCTACTTTCGAAAGCTCCATGTCAGGCGGCGATCACCATCGGTTCCAATCCGGCGAGCAAGGTGCCGGAGCGTCCGGCCGGGACGGTGCGCGGCGTGCAATCGCGCACCGCCCCGGCAATCGCGGCGATATGCTGCGGAGTCGTCCCGCAGCAGCCGCCGACGATGTTCACGAGACCGCTCCTGGCCCAGTCGCGCACCTGCTCCGCAGTCTGCTCGGCGGCCTCGTCATATTCGCCGAGCTCGTTGGGAAGGCCGGCGTTCGGATAGGCCATCACCAACGTGTCCGCGATTCCTGCGACTGCGGCCAGGTGCGGACGAAGCTGCGCCGCGCCGAACGAGCAGTTGAGACCGATGGTGATCGGCTTCGCGTGGCGCACCGAAGCCCAGAAGGCCTCGACCGTGTGGCCGGAGAGGTTGCGCCCGGAAAGGTCCGTCAGGGTCATCGAGATCATCAGCGGAAGCGCTCGGCCGAGCGCCTGTTCCACCTCGAGCGTCGCCATGATCGCCGCCTTGGCGTTCAGCGTGTCGAAAATGGTCTCAATGAGGATGAAATCGACTCCGCCCGCGACCAGCGCATCGACCTGCTCGCGGTAGACCGCCTTCACCTGGTCGAAATCGACTTCGCGAAAGCCAGGATCGTTGACGTTGGGCGAAAGCGACAGGGTCTTGTTGGTGGGACCCATCGCTCCGGCAACCCATCGCGGACGCCCGTCGGCGGCGGTGTAGCGGTCGGCGACTTCGCGCACGATTCCGGCCGAAGCGCGGTTCATTTCCGCTGCCAGGACTTCGCATGCAAAGTCGCTTTGGCTGATCGCGTTCGCATTGAAGGTGTTAGTCGCGAGGATTTCCGCGCCCGCGTCGGCAAAGCTCTCGCAGATGGAGCGGACGACTTCGGGCTTTGTCAGGTTCAAGAGATCGTTGTTGCCGCGCTGATCCTTCGAAAGCTCGAGCGAGCCTCGATAATCGGCTTCCTGAAGCCGGCGCTGCTGGATCAAGGTGCCATATGCGCCATCCTTCACGAGGATACGCTTGGCGGCTTCGGAGCGCAGGGTGTCGGCGGGGCTCATTGCGTCGCCCTGACCCCGAGCAAGTGGCAGATCGCGTAGCTGAGCTCGGCGCGGTTGAGCGTGTAGAAATGGAAGTGGCGGACGCCGCCCGCGTAGAGTTGGCCGCAAAGCTCGGCGGCGATGGTGGCGGCGATCAGCTGGCGAGCCGCCGGAAGCTCATCGAGGCCTTCGAAAAGGCGCCCGAGCCATTGCGGAAGCTGCGTGCCGCAGCGCGACGCCATCCGCTCGATTCCCGCAAAATTGGTCACCGGCATGATGCCGGGGACGATCTCGACCTCGATCCCGGCCGCCGCCGTCTCGTCGCGGAAGCGGAAGAAGCAGTCGGGCGAGAAGAAGAACTGGGTGATCGCCCGGTCGGCGCCGGCGTCGATCTTGCGCTTTAGATTTTCGATGTCGAACTGACGGCTCGCGGAATCCGGATGAATCTCAGGATAGGCGGCGACCGAAATGTCGAATGGCGCGACCCGCTTCAGGCCGACGACGAGCTCAACCGCGTCGCAATAGCCGTCCGGATGCGGCCGGTACTTCGCTCCTGCGTCGGTCGCATCGCCGCGAAGCGCGACGATGTGGCGAACTCCGGTCTCCCAATAATCGCGGGCGACGGAGTCGACTTCGTCGCGGCTCGCACCGACGCAAGTCAGGTGAGCGGCGGGAGTCAGGGCGGTCTCGCTGAGAATTCGCTCAACCGTCGCGTGGGTCCGCTCGCGTGTCGAGCCGCCGGCGCCGTAAGTGACCGACACGAACCGCGGGTGAAGCGGCTCGAGAGTCTTGATCGACTCCCACAGGCTCTGTTCCATCTTCTCCGTCTTGGGCGGGAAGAATTCGAAGCTGACAGCGATGTCGCCGCGCGCTTCGGCGAAAAGCGGCATGTGGTGCTGCAGGCGCTCGAAGGCGTTCATGCCGCGCGCCTCTGCGGAACCGCGGCCTTCACTCCGCGCCACAACGTGACCGTCAGCTCACCCCCTTCGAGATGCTCGATCTGGTCAACCTCGAGACCCGCCGAGGAGAACCAGGCGGCCATCACTTCGTCCTCGAAGCCAAGGCGGATGTGCGCGTCGGTGAGCCGCAGCTCTTCGCGATCGTGCGCCGCGAAGTCGACGACGAGGAGCGTTCCGCCAGGCGCGAGCACGCGCGCGGCCTCGACAATCGCGGCCGCGGGCGAGTGCGCATAGTGAAGCACCTGGTGGATGATGATGCTGTCGGCGCTCCGGTCCGCGAGCGGCAAGGCATACATGTCACCCTGCCTGAGGCTCGATGGGACGCCGGTCGCCTCCAGCTTGACTCGGGCAAGGCGAAGCATTTCGGATGAGCGGTCGATCCCGACGGCGTGGCTGGCGCGCGGACCGAACAATTCGATCATCCGGCCGGTGCCGGTGCCGACGTCGACCAGGCGGCCGAGAGGCCGCCGCCCAAACGCGCGCTCGATCGCGCGCTCGACCTCGCTCTCGGCGACGTGGAGGGAGCGGATCTGGTCCCAGACTTCGGCAATTCCGGCGAAATGGCGCGATGCCGCCTGGGCACGATCAGCGCGGATGGCGCCGGTCCGCTCCGCGTCTGACGCGAACAGTGCTTGGGTCGCCGGATCGGCCCACGCGTCGACCAGTGCGAACAGCGGTTCGACCCGCTCCGCGTCGGCAAGCGTAAGGAACACCCAGCTTCCTTCCTTGCGGCGTTCGAGCACGCCCGCGTCCGCGAGGATCTTGAGGTGGCGCGAGACCCGCGGCTGGCTTTGGCCGAGCACCTGCGCGAGCTCGCCCACGGAAAGCTCCATCAATCTCAACAGCGCGACGATCCGCAGCCGCGTCGGATCGGCAAGCGCCTGAAATCGGTCGGCGAGAGGTAGAGCGGGGGTCACGAGATAAGGATATAAAGATATCTTTATATCGTCAATTCAGCGAGCGAAAATAATCCCTTGTGTATTGGTAGGGATTGCCATTATCCGGATCGCCTGGCCTGAACGACTCGCGCATCCGGCCAGGGTAGTGCCCACCCCAGGGGCACTTTGGAAGGGAGTGAAAGTTTCATGAAGAAGGTTGTCATCATGACCTCCGCCGTGCTCGCGCTCGGCCTTGCCGCGTGCCACAACAACGGCGCGGCGAACAACACGGCGAACGAGACCGCGGTCGGGAACAACGCCGACATGGACGTCAATGCGGCCACCGCGAATGCGTCTGTCGAGGCGAACGCGGACGCGGCGCTGAATGCTGCCGCCAGCGAGACCAACGCGGCGAGCAACGACGTCGCGAACGCTCAGAACGCGGTCGAAAACAAGTAAGCTCGCTCTAAAGATCTGACGAACGAAGGGCCGCCCGTCGGTTGGGGCGGCCCTTTTTCTTTGTCCCCGCAACATGATAGCCGCTGGCGCATGCGAATGATCGCCCTTGGTCTCGTGGTCCTGATATGTGCCTGCCACGACCGGCAGCCGCCGGCGCCGACGCCAGAGCAGAATCAGCAGATGAACGAAGCGGATTCGATGCTCAACCGTCTCGCCAACGAAGAAGGGCCGGAAGCGAATGCTTCCGGCCCCTCCAATTCTTCGGACTGACGGCTTGGCTTAGAAGTCCATTCCGCCCATTCCGCCGCCGGCCATCGCGGGCGAAGGCTTGTCGTCGGGGATTTCGGCGATGGTCGCCTCGGTGGTGATCAGCAACCCAGCGACGCTCGCGGCGTCCTGCAGAGCCGCGCGAACCACCTTGGTCGGATCGACCACGCCGGCCTTGACGAGATTCTCGTACTTCTCGGTCTGGGCGTTGAAGCCGAGAGTCGTATCCTTGCTGTCGAGCAGCTTGCCGGCGACGACCGCTCCGTCGTGGCCCGCGTTCTCGGCGATCTGCCGCACCGGCGACTGGAGCGCCTTGCGGATGATGTCGATCCCGCGGGTCTGGTCGTCGTCCGCGCCTTTCAGGCCATCGAGAGCCCTGATGGCGTAGAGCAGCGCAGTGCCGCCGCCCGGGACAATCCCTTCCTCGACCGCAGCGCGAGTCGCGTGGAGCGCGTCGTCGACGCGGTCCTTGCGCTCCTTCACCTCGACCTCGGTCGCGCCGCCGACCTTGATCACGGCAACGCCGCCGGCGAGCTTCGCCAGCCGCTCCTGCAGCTTCTCGCGGTCGTAGTCGGAGGTCGTCGTTTCGATCTGCTGGCGGATCGCTCCGACGCGGGCCTCGATCGCCTGCTTCGTGCCATGGCCGTCGACGATCGTCGTATTGTCCTTGTCGATCGTGACTCGCTTGGCCTGGCCGAGCATGTTCAGCGTGACGTTCTCGAGCTTGATCCCGAGATCCTCGCTGATCATCTCGCCGCCGGTCAGGATGGCGATATCCTCGAGCATCGCCTTGCGGCGGTCGCCGAAGCCCGGCGCCTTCACCGCCGCAACCTTGAGTCCGCCGCGCAGCTTGTTCACGACCAGGGTCGCCAGCGCCTCGCCCTCGATGTCCTCGGCGACGATCAGCAGCGGACGGCCGCTCTGAACCACCGCTTCGAGGATCGGAAGCATCGCCTGCAGGTTCGACAGCTTCTTCTCGTGGATCAGGATGTACGGATCCGAAAGCTCGACCTGCATCTTCTCCGGGTTGGTGATGAAGTAGG
>DASUIC010000032.1:0-15267 GCA_036273215.1 Sphingomicrobium sp. | reverse complement strand
AGCGCCCAATAATGAGTCATGATCACTCTCCCGTCCTGCGACAGGAGGTCCGCCCAAAAGGAGCGGACACGCGCCTGCCGCGCGTTGCGCGACAGGAGCCATCAGCCGGTTTGGCGGTTGACGGGGGACTCCATCCCCTTGTTGCACCGGCAGACGCCAGCGCTGTTGAAACGGACCTTTACCGACACGGTTCCCCAGCTACAAGTCGCCCGTGATATGCTGACATATTTCTGGATCGCAGTTGGGAGCGCCCTCGGCGGAATGGCCCGCTATGCCTGTTCGCGCGCGGTGGCGCTTCAATACGGCGAAACCTTCCCCTGGGGCACGCTGACGGTCAACATCATCGGTTCGGCCGTCATCGGGTTTATCGCCGCTCTTTCCGGACCCGACAGCCGGGTGATCGTTTCGCCAAACGCCCGCACGTTCATGATGGTCGGCGTCTGCGGCGGCTTCACGACCTTTTCCTCGTTCAGCCTTCAGACTCTGGAGCTGATTCGAAATCGCGACTTCAGCGAGGCGTTAGGCAACATCCTTCTCTCCGTCGCCGCATGCATGGCGGCGGTCGCGATCGGATATATTCTCGGAGCGGCGGGGAGCAGCCGATTGAGCCGGTAGGCTACCTGCGGCCGAACAGTTTCTCGATTTCGGAATGACCGAGTTTCACCCAGGTCGGGCGGCCATGGTTGCACTGGCCCGAGCGCGGAGTGACTTCCATCTCGCGGAGCAGCGCGTTCATTTCGGCGACCGAAAGCACCCGCCCTGCCCTGACGGAGCCGTGGCAGGCGATGGTGGCTGCGACATGATCGAGCTTGTCGCGAAGGCTGAGCGGTCCGCCGAGCTCCGCGATCTCGCCGGCGAGGTCGGCGAGCAGGGCCGCGGGATCGGTTTTCCCTAGCGCTGCAGGGACGGCTCGGACGAGCATTGCCGTCGGTCCGAAGCGCTCCAGGTCGAGTCCCATTGCCGCAAGCTCCTCGGCGGCGGCTTCGAGCCGGTCGCAATCGGGCTCCTCCAGCTCGACGACTTCCGGAATCAGCAGAGCCTGGCGGGCGACCGCCCCGCCGACGCGCGCGGCCCGCATGCGTTCGAGCACCAGCCGTTCGTGCGCCGCGTGCTGGTCGACGATGACGAGGCCGTCCTCGGCCTCGGCGACGATGTAGGTGGCCGCGACCTGGCCGCGAGCAACTCCGAGGGGAAAGCTCGGCACGGGCTCGACTGCGGGTTCGGCGCGGGCCGCGGGCGCCTCGGAGAACAACTTGCTCCCCTCCCTGATGAGGGAGGGGCTGGGGGTGGGTGATGTCTGAACCGGCTCAATGCCGGTGAAGACATGTTCATGGGCATTGAGCCCATTCACATGTTCCCCACCCCTTCGCCCCTCCCCTGCGGGGAGGGGAAAGTCAGCGCTGGTGGTCCACATCACCGGTGCGGCGGCCTGCTCGCGCGCGGCGCTTCGGTGGCCCTCCTCGTCGAGCGCATGGCGGAGGCCGCCGATGATCAGCCCGCGAACCGCCGAAGGATCGCGGAAGCGGACCTCGGTCTTGGCCGGATGCACGTTCACATCGACCTCCTCGAGAGGAATGTCGAGGAACAAGGCCGCGATCGGATGGCGATCGCGCGCGATCAGGTCGCGGTAGGCGCCACGAAGCGCACCGACGAGCAGCCGGTCCTTCACGGGCCGCGAGTTCACGAACAGATATTGCTGGTCGGCGACTCCACGGTTGAACGTTGGAAGGCTGATCACGCCGGTGAGGCGCATCCCCTCGCGCGCACAGTCGATCCCGACGCCGTGCCGGTCGAGCTCATGGCTGAGCAGCTCGGCAACCCGCGCGGGGGCGGCCGCGGGAGCCAGCATCAGGATTCGCCGGCCGTCATGCTCCAGACTGAACGCCACGTCGCTGCGCGCCATGGCCAGCCGCTTCACCGCGTCGAGGCAGGCGGCATATTCGGAGCGCGGCGAGCGCAGGAACTTGCGTCGAGCTGGGACCTTGTCGAACAGGCCTTCGACCCGGATCCGCGTGCCCGGCGGAAGGGCGGCGGGCCCTTCGCGATTCGGCTCGCCATGATCGATCGTGATTCGCAAACCGTCGGAGCCCCTCACGCGGCTTTCGATCGTGAGCCGCGAGACGCTGGCGATCGAGGGCAGCGCTTCGCCCCGAAAGCCGAAGCTGGTGATTCGGTCGACGGCACCATCGGGGAGCTTCGAAGTCGCGTGACGTTCGAGCGCCAGGCGCATTTCGTCTGCAGCCATGCCACAGCCATCGTCGGCGACCTCGATCAGCTCGAGCCCGCCTGCGTGAAGCCGCACCGCGATTTGGCCCGCACCCGCGTCGAGTGAATTTTCAACCAGCTCCTTGAGCGCGCTCGCCGGCCGCTCGACGACCTCGCCGGCGGCGATGCGGTTGATGAGCTCGGGCGGAAGCCTTCTTATTGACATGTTAACCATTCCTAGCTCATTCCGAAGGCGCCGGCGAAGCACTGATTTTTCGCGAAAATTCAGACCGCATTCAATGGGAAGTGATCAATTCGTAATTAAGCGGCGGAAGGGCTTTCCGCGGCTTGATGGGCAACAGGCGAGACGGGGTACGAATGTTCTGGAATCGGTGGTTCAAATGGATGTCGCATGACATGGCGATCGACCTCGGGACGGCCAACACGCTCGTCTACGTCAGGGGCAAGGGAATCGTTCTCAATGAGCCGTCGGTGGTCGCCATCGAGACCATCAATGGAGTGAAAAAGGTCAAGGCGGTCGGCGAGGACGCCAAGCTGATGATGGGTAAGACACCCGATCAGATCGAGGCGATCCGCCCCTTACGCGACGGAGTGATCGCCGACATCGATGTCGCCGAGCAGATGATCAAGCACTTCATCCACAAGGTTCACGGCGGCAAGATGCGCGCCTGGCGCTTCCCCGAGATCGTGATCTGCGTTCCGAGTGGCTCGACCTCGGTCGAGCGCCGGGCGATCCGCGACGCCGCGTCCAACGCTGGCGCCAGCGCGGTCTATTTGATCGAAGAGCCCATGGCAGCGGCGATCGGCGCCGACATGCCCGTCACCGCGCCGATCGGATCGATGGTGGTCGACATCGGTGGTGGGACCACGGAGGTCGCCGTGCTGTCGCTTCGCGGCCTCGCCTACACCACCTCGGTGCGCGTCGGCGGCGACAAGATGGACGAAGCGATCAGCTCCTACGTGCGGCGCAACCACAACCTTCTGATCGGCGAAGCCACGGCCGAGCGGATCAAGAAGGAAGTCGGAATCGCCAAGCCGCCGGTCGACGGAATCGGCAAGACCGTCCACATCAAGGGTCGCGACCTGGTGAATGGCGTGCCGAAGGAAATCTCGATCAACCAGGGACAGATCGCCGAAGCGCTGTCGGAGCCCGTCGGGACGATCGTCGAGGGCGTGCGAATCGCGCTCGAGAATACCGCTCCGGAACTCGCGGCCGACATTTGCGACCAGGGCATCGTCCTCACCGGCGGCGGAGCGCTGCTCCAGGGCCTCGACGAGGTCCTGCGCGATGAAACCGGCCTCCCCGTCACCGTCGCCGACGACCCGCTCACCTGCGTCGCGCTCGGCACCGGACGCGCGCTCGAGGAAGAGCAGTTCCGCGGCGTCCTGCAGACCGCATAGCGAGGTTCTGAGCGGTGGCGACCGCACGCCCCGGCTGGTCGCGTCGAGCCCAATACGGGCTGTTCTTCAGCTTCCTCGCGGTGATTGCGGGGATCATCGTCGGGCTGATCCTCCTAGCCGTGTCGCTCGTTGCTCCAAAGGATTTTGCGGCCCTCCGCGGCATGGCGCTCGACGTCACCGGGCCGGTCGCAGGGTCTCTTCACGAAGTCACTGAGACCGCCGAGGGGCTGGTGACGGGCGCGGGCGATTACTGGGACGCGGTCCGACAGAACGGCGAGCTCAAGCGCCAGCAGAAGGCCATGCTCCAGCGCATGGTGGAAGCAAAAGCAATTTATCTCGAGAATTTGCAGCTCAAGGCCACGTTGCAGCTGCGCCAGCACGCCCGCGACACGATCGCCGTGGGGCGGATCGTGGGCTCGTCCCTCAACAGCCCGCGCCGCTTCGCCATCCTCTCGGCGGGATCGAACGACGGGATCCGCGAAGGCATGCCCGTCCGAGCGCCGGAGGGACTCGTCGGAAGGATTATCGATTCGGGTGCCCTCGCTTCGCGCGTTCTGCTCGTTTCCGACCGCTCGAACATCGTTCCTGCGCGGCTCCTTCGAAACGGCATTCCGGTCCTTGCGCAGGGTCGGGGCGACGGAACGGTCGGAGTCCATCCACTCGAGGTCGGCCGCAATCCGTTCAAGCCGGGCGATCTCATCATCACCTCGGGGGTCGGCGGCCTCTACCCGCCTTTGGTGCCGATCGCCCGGGTCGTGAAGCTGGACGGCGACGGAGCCATCGCAATTCCGCTCGCCGATCCCTCGGCGATCAGCTTCGCCATCGTCGAGCCGCCCTACGAACCTGCGGCCGAAGTGACCCAAACCGCGCCCAAGGACAATTTCTGATGGTTCGGGCTGCGCTCGCTCAATCGCGGCGAATCGGTCGAGGACCGGTGCGCTCCGCAGCGCTCATGCCGGCGGCGAGCGTGGTCGCGGCATCGCTTCTCGCCGCGCTCCCGATCGTCTCCACCAGCGGCTGGTATCCCGATTTCGGCTATCTTCTGTTTATCAGCTGGCGGCTCTTGAGGGCCGACCCCTGGCCAGCGTGGTGGGCCATCCCGCTCGGCCTCGTCAACGACCTGTTCACCGGATATCCGATAGGTTTTTCAATAGCTTTGTGGAGTGCGACAATGCTGGCGCTCGACCTCATCGACCGCCGGACGATGTGGCGTGATTATTGGATCGAATGGATGCTCGGGGCCCTGTTGATCGCCATTGACGAATGGCTGCAATGGCGAATCGCCGCGGCGGTCGGCGCCGCCCCCGAACTTTCGGACATGGTTCCACCCTTGATCATCAGCATTTGTGCGTTCCCGCTGGCCGCGTGGCTGGTCTCGCGCGTTGATCGGTGGAGGCTTGGACGATGAAGCCGATCCGTATCACGACTGCGCACCAGTCGATCACCTTCTCGCGCCGCATGCTTCTGCTCGGCGGCGCGCAGGCTGCGGTCGGCGGATTGCTGATCGGCCGCCTCGGCTGGCTGGCGATCGCGCAGAACGAAAAATACCAGCTTCTTTCCGAAAGCAACCGGGTACAGCTGATCCCCGTTCCGCCGCGTCGGGGTTGGATTATCGACCGTTACGGGAAGCCGATCGCGATCAACAAGGCGAGCTTCCGGGTCGACCTCATCCCGCAGCAGATGGACAAGGGCCGCGACATCATCCCGGAAGTCGCCAGCCTGCTTCAGCTGGAGCCGGACGACGTCGACCGGATCCGGCGCGAGCTGGCGGCATCGCGCGGCTTCCAGCCGGTCTCGGTCGCCGACAACGTGCCCTACGAGCAATATGCCTCGATCACCGTTCGCCTGCCCGAGTTGCCCGGCATCGCGGCATCGCAGGGCTTCACTCGCTTTTATCCTGGCGGCTCGACCGTCGGGCAGCTGGTTGGCTACGTCGGTCCAGCCTCGGTCGAGGAATATGAAAAAGAGAACAAGAACCCGCTCCTCCTGATCCCGGGCGTGAAGATCGGCAAGGAAGGTCTTGAAAAGACCATGGAACAGACGCTCCGCGGTGAGCCCGGCGGGCAGCGGGTCGAAGTCACCGCGAGGGGCAAGATCGTCAAGGAGCTCGATCCCAAGCCCGATCGAAGCGGAGGAACGGTTCAGCTGACGATCGACTCAGACCTGCACCAATATGCAGCGCGCCGGATCGGGGATCAGTCCGGCTCGGTCGTGGTGATGGACGTGGAGACCGGCGACATCCTCGCCATGCCATCGATGCCGTCATTCGATCCCAACAATTTCTCCGATGGGATCAGCCAAGCCGAGTGGAAGATGCTGTCCGAGGACGACCATCTGCCGCTCGTCGACAAGGTTATGGAGAGCCTCTACCCGTCCGGATCGACGATCAAACCGAGCATGGCGCTGGCCTTCCTGAAGCAGGGCATCGATCCGAAGCGGCGGGTCACGTGCACCGGCTCCTACCCTTACGGCAATCACGTGTTCCACTGCGACAAGGCCCACGGGTCGCTCGACATGCACGATGCGATCAAGCACAGCTGCGACATCTTTTTCTATGACACCGGGCTGCGCGCCAATCCCGAGCTGACCTCGGACATGGTCAATTACATGGGATATGGCGAAAAGTTCGACCTCCCCGCCATCCCCTCACAACGCTACGGCACGATGCCCAGTCCGAAATGGCTGATGCAAAAGTATCACCAGCCATGGCACGGCTATGACACGATCAACATGTCGATCGGCCAGGGCTATGTCCTGATCAATCCAATGCAGCTTGCCGTGATGGCCTCGCGGATCGCTTCTGGAAAGCTGATCCAGCCGAGGCTTCTGAAAGCCGCTGCGCGCCATCCTGTGCCCGACCTCTCAGTCGATCCGCAGGATCTCGCCTTCGTCCGCGACGCAATGACTGCGGTGGTCAACGACGGAGGGACTGCGGCGGCGTCAAAGCTACCCATCCCGGGCGTGCTCATGGCGGGCAAGACAGGCACGGCTCAGGTCCACCGGCTGGGCGACAATGAGCGCGGAGGTCACGAGAATTCCAATTGGAAGCTGCGCGACCATGCCTTGTTCATCGGCTTCGCGCCGGCCGACAAGCCCAGGTACGCGATCGGCTGCCTGATCGAGCACGGCGGATTTGGCGCTTCCGCCGCCGCTCCGATCGTCAAGGACACGATGACCTACCTGTTCGACAAGCAGATGGCGCTAACCGCGCTCGCGCAATATGAGCAGACCATCGGTGGTCCGCCAGACGTGCGGCTCGCGCAGAAGACCGCGGCGTGGCGCCAGGCGAACGGCCTTCCGCCGCTTCCCCCAACCAAGCAGGCATGATCACCTCCGCGATCATCCCGCGGCCGCTCGCGCGGCTGCCATGGCGCTTGATCTTCATGGTCACCGGAATCGCCATGTTCGGCCTCGTCGTCCTCTATTCGGCGGCGGGAGGCTCGATGGAGCCGTGGGCGATCAAGCAGGCGCTGGTGTTCCTTTTCTTCCTCTGCGTCGCCATCGGCATGTCGTGGATGAGCGAGGCGACGATCAAGTCGATCGCCTTCCCGCTCTATGGAATTACGCTGGTTATGCTGGTCGGAGTGGAGGGGCTGGGCTTCGTCAGCAAGGGCGCCCAGCGGTGGCTCGAGCTCGGTCCGATCAAGCTGCAGCCCTCCGAGTTCATGAAGCCGGCGATGGTGCTGACGCTGGCCCGCTTTTACGAGCTGGTACCCGCCGGCGAAATCCGCAAACCGCGCGCCGTCTGGCCCGCGCTTTTGCTGCTCGGCATTCCCGCGGTCCTGATTCTCATTCAGCCCGACCTCGGCACCTGCATCATGGTCCTTCTGTGCGGAGTGACCGTGATGTTCCTGGCGGGGCTCCCGCTGTGGATCTTCCTCGCTCCGATCGCGGCCGGCGCCGCCGCCGCGCCGATCGTCTACCATATGATGCACGGCTATCAGCGCAAGCGGATCGACGTTTTCATCAACCCGGAGAGCGATCCGCTCGGCGCGGGATATCACATCGCGCAGTCGAAGATCGCGATCGGCTCGGGCGGGTTCTGGGGCAAGGGCTTCCTCCACGGCAGCCAGAGCCATCTCGACTATCTGCCGGAGGGCCACACCGACTTCGTCTTCGCGACCATGGCCGAGGAATGGGGCCTGGTCGGCGGAGTTCTTCTGATCCTCGCCTTCGCGATGGTCATCCGCTGGGGAATGCGGGTGAGCAGCAACGCGCGAACGCGCTTCGGCCAGCTCGCCGCCGCAGGGCTGTCGGCGACGATCTTCTTCTATGTGGCGATCAACCTGATGATGGTCATGGGACTCGCCCCAGTGGTGGGAGTGCCGCTGCCGCTGGTCAGCTTCGGCGGCTCGGCGGTGATGACGGTGATGCTTTGCCTTGGGCTGCTGATGGCACTCGAGCGCCAGCAGCGCACCGTTTCGAGCTTGGCCTGACACACTTGAACCGGCGCGGTTGCGCCCCATGTTCGCGCATGCTACCGGCGCCGCCGCTCACGGTGCGAACCAAGCCGCCGCAGCATTCGCCTCACGGCATCCCAGGTTTCTTGGGGACGCATAGCTCAGTTGGTAGAGCAGCTGACTCTTAATCAGCGGGTCCTAGGTTCGAGCCCTAGTGCGTCCACCAATATCTCTAGATCATGATGATCTGGCTTGGCACCCGGTCTAGCCGGATCAGCCGAGCGCCCGGAATCTTCTTCGGGTCGTACATCGGCGCGCCGAACTGGGAGAGCGGTAGCGGCACGGTGCGGCCGTCGTCGAGCACGGCAACGCCGGAAGTCGCGTCTTTGAACCCGACCGCTTTGATGGTCGGGGCCAATCCCATCATCCTCGCGGCCTTCGGAACGGCGCCATTCACCTGCTCAATGGCAAGAGCGCATTTCGAGGCATCGATCTCCAGAGCCGGCGTGATCAGAGGCGTCGTGCCGATGTTCGACATGAACTTGCGATCGCCAACTTGGTCTGGCGAGACGCGCATGACCACATCTGGGTGTCCGGCAAGCTCCTGCGCGGTGGGTAATTCCTCGATCTGCCCGTCAGCGCCGACTGGAATGGGTTTGAGCTTATCCCCCACTTTCAAGAAGAAGTCCCAACCGCTTGGCGGATGTCCGTCGATGCTGATGGTATAGCTCGGCACGAACATGCTGCGTTTTTCGGGCGCCAGCGACCAATAGTAAGCCAAATAAGGGAAAACATAGTCGGATGACACATGGCCTTGGGCTCGCTTCGGCGCTGAGGCCGGCGGAGATGCAGCAGTGGCCCGCGGCGAGGATGGCGGCGCAGGCGCCGGCCATGCGGCTGAACCGAAGAGTCCGATCGCCATGATCGAACAAAGCCCGAAAACTCTAATGAGCATGAACTCGTCCTCTCCTCACAAACACGCCGCGGGAGGCCCATTTGAAGGCCCTTCCCGTCGGACGGTTAGTATATTCAGGAGTAGGCCGAGTTTAAGTTCGCTGAACGAAGATTTCCCTGCCGCGGAGCACGCGCGCCATGGCGTAAAGGCAGGCTGCCGCAATCAGCGTCGACGCCATTCCAATCCCGAAGAAGGCGGCGGGCGGGATGACGAGCCAATAGGCGCCCATGAAGCCGGCAAGCAGGCTTCCCAGGAACTTGGCGATGTACCAGGCGCCCATCGCCATCGATGCGAAGCGCACCGGCGCGAGGCTTTCGATCAGCGTCAGTCCGACCGGAATCACGAACAATTCGCCGAGCGTCAGGAGCACGAAATAAGCGAACACCCATATAGAGCCCACGCGCGCGCCCTCTGGCTCGCTCGCCAGCGCGGCGAAGACCATCGTAAGCATCGCGGCCGAGGCGATCACGCATCCGATCGCCATCCGGCGCAGCAGGTGTGCTGTCGTCTCCTTCGCCCGCCCTGCCCTCCAGATGCGGATCAGGACCGGCGTCCCGACGATGATCAGCAGCGGGTTGATCGACTGGAACCAGGTCGCGGGAATGGTGAGGCCCGAGCCGATCGAACGGTCGGTGAAATCGCGCACCCACAGCGCGATGACATTCCCGCTCTGCTCGTATCCAATGCGGAACAGCACGACCATCGCGATCATCAGGAAAAGGACGGCCACGTGCTGGCGGATGACCGGCGCTCCGTCGCGCTTCGCCTCGGCAGCGAGCGCGGCACGGTCGGGCTCGGGCGGAAGCAGGCGAAGGGAGCTCAAGTAGATCGCAAGGCCGATCGCCATTCCGACACCTGCCGCGGTGAAGCCCCAATGCCAGCCGTAGAGCTCGCCGAGGGTGCCGCAGACCAGCGGCGCCAGGAAACCGCCGAGATTGATGCCCATGTAATAGGCGCTGTAGGCGTAGGCCTTGCGCGGGTCGTCGTCTGCGTAAAGGCTGCCGACCTGCACGGCGAGCGGCGGGATGAACAGGCCGTTCCCCAGCGCCACGAACGCAAGTGCGGGAAAGATCAGGGACTCGAACGCCATCGCGAAATGGCCGAGCATCATCATCGCTCCGCCGATGATCACGCTCCAGGTGCGCCCCAGCCAGCGGTCGGCGATGATCCCGCCGAAGAACGGACTGAAGAAGGCGGCGGCGCCGTACGCGCCGTAGATCAGCGACGATTTCGCCTGCGGAAAACCGAGCTGCTTGGTCATGTAATAGACCAGCAGCGCCTGCAGGCCGAAGAATGAGAATTCGGCCCACATCTGGGTGGTGAACAAGACGGTAAGCCCGGCGGGGTGGCCGAACAGGGTCCGGCCGGGCCTCACCCGCTCCGCGCTGGCGCCCGCGGTCGCCACCGGCTCAGTAATTCAGCGAGGCGGTCAGCAGTCCGAGGTCGATGCACAGCCACACGAGGAACGCGGCGGAAAGCGCGATCAGGATCGCCCATATGGTGCGGTACCAGCGCCGGCCTTCGGCGGTCGCCACCACCCACGCGTTCCAGATTGCGACGACGGTGCCGACGATTGCGAAGACCAGGATCAGCTGGAGCAGGCGCATCCAGATATCGAGACCATTGTCGAGCTTTGCGAGGTCGCTGCTGAGCAGCGAGATGATGATGAACCATCCGATGCCGAGCGCAATGAACAGCCAGCACGCGATTCGCGTCAGCCGATAGAGCTCGAGCGGCCGGCCGCTGTACGGTCCCGCAGCCTTGAAGCGCCTGCGCACCAGCGCTGCCGTCGGCCAGCCGAGCGCCGAGATCAGCAGGATGATGATCGCGATGGTCGCGAGCGGCAGGATCCAGCCGGCGTTGAGCGAGGCAGGCGCCGGAAGGAACTCGATGATCGGCGCGAACGGCGTAATCGAGAACATCTTTACGCTGCCGTCGGCATTGGCGATCGCCTGCAGCTTGTCCTCGCCTTGCGTGTCCTGCCACAGCCAATGGCCGATCTCGCGCCACTTGCGCGGTTGGCCCGACGGGTCGGTGATCGAGGACGCCATCAGATTGCCGTCCTTGTCGACCGCGACCTTGGTTTCGCCGAGCAGCGCGACCATGCGGAGGAAGCTGAACGCGCCGGCGCGGCTGCTGACATAATGGCCCGAGATCGCCTGCCCGTCCGTCTTCGCGCTGGCGAGAGTCGGAAGGTTCGGCTGCGGCGCCGGGAAATAGCGGTCGGTGAATTGCTGGAGCAGCTCTTCGCGCAGCGTCTGCGCCGCGCCTGCTTTGCCGAGGCTGTTCATCGAAATGAACAGGCCGACGTTCTTGTCGAGGAACAGGTGCAGGTCTGAGTGGAAGAAGACGGTGTCGCCGCCGTGGCCGACGATGTTCAGGCCGTTGCGGTCCTCGTGATAGAAACCGAGCGCCATCGCCGGAAGCGCTGGGAATGGCTTGTTCGCCGGCGAGCGCATGAGCTGCTCCGTCGCCGGATTGAGCAGCGGCCCGCCATTGTTGAGGTGGGCGATCATGAACTTGGCCATGTCCGCGCCAGACGAGGACAGTGCGCCCGCCGGAGACAAGGCGATCACTTCATACTTCTGCGGCTGGTCGGAGCCGTAGCGATAGGCCTTCGACAGTAGCGGATCGAGATTTGCGGGAAGCGGCTGCTCGAACGACGAGCGGTTCATGCCGAGCGGGGCGAAGATGTGCCGCTGGATATAATCCTCGAACCGCTCGCCCGAGACCCGCTGGACGATGTAGCCGGCGACTGAGGCGCCATAATTGGAATAGGCCGGCATCGCGCCCGGATCGTAGATTCGGTCGGGGATGGAGCGCACCAGTGCCGCGCGCAGCGGCACAGGTTTGTTCTTTCCGAACACGATCAGATATTTGACCGTCTCCGCGAAGCCCGGCGTGTGGGTCATCAGGTTGCGAAGCGTGATCGGCTTTCCGTTCCGCGGCGGAATTTTGAAGTCCAGATATTGGCTGATGTCGGCGTCGAGGTTGAGCTTGCCCGCTTGAACCAGCTGCATGACCGCGGTCCAGGTGAACAGCTTGGAGACGGATCCCGGCCGGAACAGCGTGTTCTCGGGATCGACAGGCTTGTGCGCGGCGAGGTCGGAATAGCCGAACCCGCGCTCGGTGAGTGGCTGGCCGTCCTTGACGACCACCACCACGGCGCCCGGGATTCCGCCGGCCTTCAGCGCGTAGGGCATGTAGCCGTCCAGCCACGCGTCGACGTCCTGCTTGGTGAGCTGCGGCGCGCCGGTGGACGTAGCTGTCGCGGCAGGCGCTCCGGTGGCTGGCCCGGCAGGTGCTGGCAGGACCGCGGACGTCGGCTTGGTCGGCTGAAGCTGCGTTGGCGACTGAGCACTCGCCGGAATTGCAGCCGCGGCCGCGATCGCCATCAGCCAACCGAATAACCGCATCGCGCTGCTCCCTTTAGTAATTGAATCCGAGCGACACACCGATCGTCCTCGGGCGGATGATTCCGGTGCCGATCGCGCCATCGGGGAAAATCGGTGTGACTGTGCCGGCGATGGACGTTACTCCGCGGCTGTTGGCGAGATTCTTCACATAGGCATCGAAGTCGAAACGCCCAAACGAGACGCCTGCGGTAAGATCGAGGACGCCGTAGGGATCGATGTGCCGCTGATGCCCATGCAACGCGACGAAGGTCGCATCGTAGCTGCCGGTTTGACCCGACAGGCGCCGATACGAAGCGCCGACATGCGCCCGCGTCGTCGGAGTCAGCTGCCAGTGGTAATCGGCGTTCGCGGCGATGCTCAACTTCGGCGTGAACGGCAATTGGTCACCCTTGAAACCGCCGACGGCCGGCGGAGTGTCCGCAGTCAGCCGAGCGTTGGTATAAGCGCCGTTCACGGACAGATCGAGGCCCGGGATCGGCCGAGCGGTTGCCGTGAACTCGAGACCGTCGCTCTTTGCCCCGGAACCATTGATGTTGATCCCGAACGCGACCGGTTTGCCAGTGATGGGATCGGTGACGAAGACGACCGTGGCCAGTTGGATGTCCTTCCACGTGATATGGAACGCGGCAGCATCAATGCTGAAGCGATGGTCGCTTGATTGAGCTTTCACGCCGGCTTCCCAGCTTGTCACTGAATCCGAGTGGAACGTGCGCTCATCCGCAGGCGCCGTCGGCGCAATGGCGTTCGGACCGCCCGGCCGGAATCCTTTGGCCACACGCGCGTACAATGTCGTGTTCGCATTGATCTTGAACTTCGGCGCTACTGAATAGGTGAAAACATGTTCCGACGACTTGTTGGGCAGGTCAGTGGTCCCACCGGCCAACAGTCCCTCGGTAGTTTGCTCCGACGTCTGGTCATTGTGACTATATCTGCCACCGAACTGCAGGTCGAATTGTTGGGTTAAGTGGAACGTCGCGTCGGCAAATCCGGCCAGTTCCTTGTATGTGGAATGAAGCTCCAGGTGCCCGAGCGTGGTGCCGAGGAACGACGGAATCGGCAGCGGCGTCAGGGTTCCCGGCTGCACCGGCGTCAGGTCTTGCTGGATCAAGCCGTTTTCATGCGTATAGAATCCACCGACTAGCCAGTCTGCGAGATGGGTCTGCCCCGACAGCCGCAGCTCCTGCGTGAACTTCTTGAGGTTGGTCAGCTGCGGCTCGATGAATTCATTCGGCCCGACCAGACCTACGAGGGCGCCGCTGAAAGCGAAGGTCAAATCATTGCGCAGCGTCTGGTCCTGCCTGCTGAAGCTCGTCGAGGAGACGAGGTTCGCAAAGCCCAGGTCGAAATTGCCTGTCGCATTGAAGAGCCGATAGTGCAGGTTCGAGATTTGCGGCACAAATTGCGATTCGACCAGGCCGTGAAGCGGCTTCAGGGTCACCGGGTCCGCTTCGATGAGCGTCGGCTCATCGGCATCGATATTCTGTGCAAGCGCGGTCAGCTGGATCGACGCTGCATCGCTCGGCCTGAACAGCAATGAGGCGCGGCCGCCGTAGACTCGGTCGTCGTTGATGTTCTTCGCGTGGTCGGAGCCGGCCTCGCCGATCGAATCGATAAAGCCCGGGTCCTTTCGGAAATTGCCCGATGCGCGGAACGCAATTGTCGGACTCAGTGGAATGTTGATCATCGCATCGGCATTCGGACCGAGACCACCGCCGCTGACGTCCTCGACCCCGGCTCGTCCTCGCGCCTCAAAGCCGGCTGTCGAGGGCGCGTTGGTTACGAACCGCAACACGCCGCCAAGCGAGCTTGCGCCGTAAAGCGTGCCCTGCGGACCCCGCAGCACCTCGATTCGGTTCAGGTCGAACGTGTCGAAATCCGCCGCGAGCACGGCTCCGTTCACAAGGCCGCTGCTCGATCCAAACGGGCTCTCGTCGACATAGACGCTGACGGTCGAGGCGACTCCGCCGGTGTTCACGCCACGAATGATCAGCCTGCCCTCGCCCGGCGTGTCCTGATTGAGCTGAAGGCCGGGTACCAGCTTCAGATAATCCTGGAAGTTGGTCGCGTGCTGCGCTTCCAACGTCCGACCGGAGACTGCAGTCACGGACTGGGGAACGTCGAGCAGCAACTGAGGACGCTTCTCGGCCGTGATGATGATGGCATTCTGGTCAGCCGGAACCTGGCTGGCAGGCTGCTGACCATTCGTGGTCGGCGGGTTCGCAATTTGGGCAAACGCAGGGCCAGCGGCTGCTACCGCGCACGTGCCCGTAAGAAACAGTCCAATCGATCGGTGGATATTCACCCTAGCTCTCCCCGCCAGAATGATGGCATCATGCCTTGTGTTTCAAGAATGGCAACTGGTTTCTAGACAAACGCAGATGGAGCACAGAAGAAAGGGAAAAATCGGACGCCACCTGGCGCTCGACGGAGTCCGGCAGGTACCCGCGCCGAGCCGAGCGATTCGCGACGTGCGGGTCGCCAAAGGCTTCAGCCTGCGCGATCTCTCCGCACGCGCCGGGCTCCCCTATTCGACGCTTTCGAAGCTCGAGAATGGGAAGATGGCGCTGACCTACGACAAGCTGATCAAGCTTGCGCAGGCGCTCAACGTCGACCTCAAGGATATCCTCGCCACTCCCGATCAGGTCGCCGCTCCTGTGGCCGTCGGACGGCGCAGCGTGACCCGCGCGGGCGAGGCGCTCGATGCCGAGTCGGAGAAGCATGTCCACCACTATCCTGCCGCGGATTTGCTCGGAAAAATCATGACTCCGATCATCATCGACGTGCAGGCGCGGAGCGTCGACGAGCTCGGTGGGCTGGTGCGGCACGGCGGCGAAGAATATCTCTACGTCCTTCGCGGCTCGATGGAGCT
>DASUIC010000031.1:0-2846 GCA_036273215.1 Sphingomicrobium sp. | reverse complement strand
AGCGTGCGATTCAGGCTGACGCCGCCGCCGGACAGAAGGCGCCTGAAGCCGTTTACAAGCGTGCGCTCAGCATCGCCTATGACGCCAAGCTTCCGAATGCCGTCGACCTCGCCCGCGAATGGGTGGCGGCCTACCCGAGCCCCGACAGCTGGCACAACGCGATCGCGGTGTATCGCAATGAATATCACCCGGACGAGGAAAGTACTCTGGACCTGCTGCGCCTGATGCAGGCGGCCGGGGCGCTGACCACGCCCGGCGATTACTCGCTGTTCCTCGAGGCTGCGGCCGATCAGTCGAACTACAACGAGGCGCAGGCGATCGTGAACGCCGGCATTGCCGCCCACGTCATCAATCCCGCCGACTCACGCTTCAAGAGCGACATTGCAGCGCTGAACACCAAGTCCAAGGCGACTGTCGCGGATCTAGAGACCGCGACAAAAACGGCGGCGAACGCGACGGCGCTGTTGCGGATCGGCGACCGCTATTACGGCATGGGCGATTTCGCTCAGGCGGCGGACCTCTACCGTCAGGCGAAGGCCAAGGGCGTGGATGCCGATCTTGCCAATCTCCACCTCGGAATGGCGCTTGCCCGGTCGGGCGACAAGGCCGGAGCGACGGCGGCGCTGAACGCGGTGACGGGGGCGCGTGCCGAGGTTGCAAAATTCTGGCTGGCCTACGTGCAGCAGCACGCCTGACCTTCGGTTCGGAGCGGCTTCAAAAGATGGGCGTCGGCAACTCGCCGGCGCCCGTTCGCGCTCGGTCTTCAGCAATTCCCGATCGTCTCGTTTCGAGACGTTAAAGACTCGGCGCTTAGCGCAAGTATAACGGTCGCATAGAGCCCATCGACAGTGCGTCTCAATCATGTGGGTGGCCGGTGCGTTTTGACGATCGTCTGCTGACCGTTCTGAAGCTTCCCGCCGGCGACCGTCACGACGCCGCCGTGCGGTGGCGGCAGCTGGTCGACCTCGTTGCGCGCGCTGGGCCGAATGCCGCCAGCCCGATGGTCGCCCGCGCACTCGACTCGATCCGCGATGAAGCGGCGAACGTCGACGAGAATTTGCGGGCGGCGGCGGCGCGCGCGGTGGCGGCACTGCCGCTGCCCCTCGGCCTCCTCGAATATTTCGCGTCGGATGCGTTGACGGTGTCCGCGCCGGTGCTTGCAGCGGCATCGCTCGATCAAGGCCAATGGCAGGCGCTTCTCGCTGCCGCCGACGACGAAGCTCGCCGGTTCATGCAGGCCCTCCATCCCGAGCTGAAGGTAGAGGCTGCGCCCGATCTCACCGAAATGCTGGTCGAAGCGCCCGCCGGAGCCGCGCCGGCCGAGGCGCTTCCCACCGAAACCCCATCGCTTCACGAGGTGGTCGCCCGAATCGAGCGCCGCCGCAGGAGCCGCGAATCGGTACGTCCCCGCGCGGCTGAAGCAGAATCGCCGCAGGGCTCTCCGGCGCTGTTTCGCTGGGAATGTGGCCCGAGCGGCGAAATCGCCTGGGTCGAAGGGGCTCCGCGTGGAGCGTTGATCGGACGCTCGATCGCCAGGGCGCAAAACGGGGACGCCGACCGTGTCGATTCGGACGTGGTGCGCGCCTTCGCCCTTCGGACGCCGTTCCGCGATGCAGGACTCAGCGTCGGCGGCGACGGGCTCGTCTCCGGCGAATGGAAGATCAGCGGAGTGCCCGCCTTCGATCCCGCCGACGGGCGGTTCGCCGGTTACCGCGGGATCGCGCTTCGCGAGCATGCGCCGGCCGTTGCGCGCGAGCCAGGACCCGACCTGCTCGCCGACCCCGATTCACTGCGCGAGCTGGTCCACGAAATCAAGACTCCGTTGAACGCCATCATTGGTTTTGCCGAGATCATCGAGGGTCAATTCCTCGGGCCCGCCGATCGCCGCTATCGCGAGCGCGCGCGTGACATCGTGCGCCAGGCGCATTTGCTCCTGACCGCAATCGACGATCTCGATTTCGTCGCGAAGATCCATTCCTCGGGCGGTTCGGCCCGAGCCCGCACCAACCTCCGTGAGCTCCTCGAGCGATTGCTCCCCTCGCTTCGAGAAAATGCAACGGAGCGTGGGATCGAGCTCGACCTTGTGCGAAGAACCGCCGAGGTGGTCGCCGCAATCGAGCCGGAGCTCGCCGATCGGCTCATCTTCCGGCTCCTGTCGGGCGTCGCCGAGTGCGGGGCCTCTGGGGAGCGCCTCCGAGTGACGGTCGATCAGTCGGGCGACCAGTGCCGTATTTCGATCGGCCGCCCTGCCAGCCTCCGGGGCGTCTCCGATCAGCAGCTGTTCGGAGCGGCGACGGAAGCTGCGATCGACGAATGCTTCTCGCTTCGGCTGACGAGCGGCCTTGCGCACATCGCCGGCGCGGAGCTCGCCAGCACCCAGGCGGCAATCGCGATCCTCTTCCCGCGCGCCTGAGGCTCGATCCTCCTTGGCGCGCATGCGCTCGGCGTCTATCTCGACGCTGCCGGGGAGGGCCTGTAGCTCAACGGTAGAGCCGGCCGCTCATAACGGCTAGGTTGCAGGTTCGAATCCTGCCGGGCCCACCGGGTTTCGATCAAAGTGGTACTTTGACCGAGAGGAGGAAAGGAGAGGCGCACTCTTATTTCTTCCGGGATGGTCGTCGGGGAGTGGCGCAGTCTGGTAGCGCATCTGCTTTGGGAGCAGAGGGTCGCAGGTTCGAATCCTGTCTCCCCGACCAACCTACCCGGTGGGTATTCCGCCTAGGAATCGCTCCAATGGCTATCGATAGCCCAGAATCCGATACTGCGACCCCAATCGGAGTACCGGGGTGCGGGGCACTTGTTCAGCTGAAATGTTCATCGCGGCGACGCTGGCGCTCGCTCTGGCC
>DASUIC010000030.1:0-3236 GCA_036273215.1 Sphingomicrobium sp. | reverse complement strand
CAAGGGGATGGAGTCCCCCGTCAACCGCCAAACCGGCTGATGGCTCCTGTCGCGCAACGCGCGGCAGGCGCGTGTCCGCTCCTTTTGGGCGGACCTCCTGTCGCAGGACGGGAGAGTGATCATGACTCATTATTGGGCGCTCGCGGCTTTGTGGCTCGGACTCGCTCTGGTCGCGACCCTGCTTTCCATCTGGCTTCGGATCGCGACGGCCCTGTCGGAGATCGTGGTCGGCACGATCGCCCAGCTGATTATCGGGGTAGTGGTCGGCGCGGCCGTGCTGGGTACGCAGGAAACGTGGGTGACGTTCCTCTCCGGCGCCGGCGCGATCATCCTGACCTTTCTGGCCGGAGCGGAACTCGACCCAATCGTGTTCAAGGAGAAGTGGAAGGAAGCGACGGGCGTCGGGATCGTCGGCTTCACCGCTCCATTCCTCGGGTGCGCCGCGCTCGCGCATTTCGTGCTCGGCTGGGGCACGATGCAAAGCTGGCTCGCTGGCGTGGCGCTTTCCACGACCTCCGTCGCGGTCGTTTACGCCGTGATGCTCGAATCCGGTCTCAATCAGACAAAGTACGGCAAGGTCGTACTCGCAGCCTGCTTCATCAACGATTTGGCGACGGTGCTGGCGCTCGGGCTGATCTTTTCGCCCTTTACGTGGAAAACGCTCGTGTTCGCCCTAGGGTCGATCGTTGCGTTCGGCATCCTGCCCTGGCTGACGCCGCGCTTCTTTCGCCTTTACGGTGGCCGCCCGTCCGAGCTGGAAGCCAAATATTTGCTGCTGTGTCTGTTCGGTCTCGGTGCTCTTGCCGCGTGGGCAGATAGCGAAGCGGTGCTTCCCGCCTATATCGTCGGCATGGTGCTCGCCGGGACCGTGGGCAAGGATCACATCCTCGTCCGGCGCCTGCGGACGCTTACATTCGGCTTCTTGACGCCCTTCTATTTCATCCGTGCGGGCTCGTTCGTGTCGGTCCCGGCGCTCATTGCCGCGCCGATCGCTTTTGTCCTGCTGTTCCTTGGAAAGATGGTGACGAAAATTACCGGCGTGTACCCGACCACGCTCTTCTTCGACTCACCGAAGCGCGAGGCGCGGTATACGACTATGCTGATGTCGACGGGGCTCACTTTTGGCACGATCTCGTCCTTGTTCGGGCTCAGCCATCACATCATCACCCAAGGCCAATATTCGATCCTGGTGGCTTGCGTGATTGCGAGCGCTGTGGTCCCGACGCTAATCGGCAATGCGTTCTTCATGCCGCGCCACCTCATCCCGGCCGAAGATGATGTCGAGCTTGAACGGGAAGAGATGGAAATCGGCCGCCGGAAGAAGCGGATGAAACAGAAAGGTGCCGCCGATGCAGCTGCCTGACACGGCCGCGTTAATGCGGATTTACACGGACGAGAGCGCCCGTTCCGGTCACAAATCGTTGTTCGAGGACATCGTCTGCAAGGCGCGCGATCAGGGGCTGGCTGGCGCCACCGTATTGCGGGGACCAATGGGCTTTGGACACACGCACAGGATTCAGAATGCAAGCATTTTGAATCTTTCAGGCAACCTACCCTTGGTCATCGAAATCGTCGACGATGAGGCGAAGCTTCGCGCCTTCCTCGCGGCAATCGAGAACATGAAAGACATCGGACTGGTCACGCTCGAGAAGGTCGAAATTCTTCACCATGGCGCAGCCGCGTCGAGCGCCGCTAGATGAAGTGGTTACTGAGCGCTTGGCAATTCTGGGCGCTTCTTTCGGCGCTCTTCGCAGCGCTCACGGCCATTTTCGCAAAGATTGGCGTGGAAAGCGTCAACTCCGATTTCGCGACGTTCGTGCGGACACTGGTGATCATCTGCGTCCTTGCGGCAATATTGACGGCGCTCGGCGAATGGCAAGCGCCCGCGTTGGTCAGCCGTCGGACCTATGTCTTTCTGGTCCTGTCGGGAATTGCGACGGGCGCTTCGTGGATCTGCTATTTCCGAGCGCTGAAAATCGGGGAAGCCGCCAGGGTCGCTCCAATTGACAAGTTGAGCGTTGTCATGGTCACTATCTTCGGCGCTTCGTTTCTTGGCGAGCGTTTGTCTGGCTGGAACTGGGCCGGGGTAGGCCTCATTGCCGCAGGCGCAGTGCTTGTGGCCTACAGTGCGTGAACTCCTAAGCGGAAGGTCGCATGGATATCAGTTGCATTCCCACCGGCGACGATCCGCCCAGCAACATCAACGTGATCATCGAAGTCCCTGTCGGCGGGGAGCCGGTCAAATATGAGTTCGACGAGAAGTCGGGAGCGCTGTTCGTCGACCGGATTCTGCATACGCCGATGCGCTATCCTGCCAATTACGGCTTCGTGCCGCATACGCTCTCGCCGGACGGCGACCCGATCGATGCGCTGGTCGTTGCGCGATCGCCGTTCATCCCCGGAAGCGTGGTTCGCGCGCGGCCGATCGGCGTCCTGTTTCTCGAAGACGAGCACGGCGGCGACGAGAAGCTGATTTGCGTCCCGGTGGATTCGACCTTTCCTTATTATTCCGACGTCGAGGGCCACGAAGACCTGCCCGACATCGTCTGGCAGCAGATCGAGCATTTCTTCACCCACTACAAGGACCTGGAGCCCGACAAATGGGTGCGTGTGGGACGCTGGGGGAATGCAGATGAAGCGAGGAGAGTCCTCCTCGAAGCAATCGAGCGCGCCAAAGGCAACGCCTGAGCCTGCGCGACTTTTGAGCCGACTTCTGTTAAGCGAAGCGCTTCCCTGAACTCGAGGCACGCCATGGCAACGGAGGACCGCATCTATTTCGCCCGCCGTGCGGCCGAGGAGCAGGAGCTGGCGCTCAACGCCGCCGACGGCCCCACCGCCGAAGCGCATCGCAAGCTGCTGCGCGCCTATCTCGAGCGGGCAAGCGTCGGCGACCGGCCCGAGATGCAGCTTCCGCACCAGCAGATCGGCTAATATTCGTCGCTTCCGCTGAGCTCGCGGTAAGTCTTTTCCAACAACGTCTCATGTGCATCCGAACGCGCCTTTTCGAGCCGTTTGTAAGCGCTAGCTTGTTCGCTCGTGAGTTCGTCGGCAAAGCGGCCGGCGCGCACCTCGGCGAGCACCTCCGCCATGCGCTGCCGAACGCTTCGATCGATGATCCGCTTGCCGCCGAGCAGCGCACCCAGTTCGGCCGTGTTGGAGATCACTTCCTTCATGCCCGCAATCCCGCGCGCCTCGATCAGCTCGGCGATCAGGTGCAGCTCGCCGACGCATTCGAG
>DASUIC010000029.1:0-26419 GCA_036273215.1 Sphingomicrobium sp. | reverse complement strand
GCGAAGCTGAAGTCGAAGCCGAACAGAGTCGGCTCCTTCGCGGCGCGGCGAATGAGCCAGGCGAGCACCTCCTCGCGCGACCAGATATGGCCGGGGCGGACCAGCCGAGGCGCAGCATCGCCGCAGGCTTCCGCGATGGCGATGCCCTTGTGGCGAACGCCTTTCGCGCCGGACCAGTCGATGGCGACGTAGGAGGTGAAGCGGGGAAGCATCGCTCCTCCCTATCGCGGGGCGATGGGGAGGGGGACCATTGAACGAACATTCAATGGTGGAGGGGTCTAGGCGCTGCAGAACCCCTCCACCACTGCCTTCGGCAGCGGTCCCCCTCCCCACGAGCTTCGCTCGTATGGAGGAGCTAATTATCTCCGCTTCCTCGGTTGCGGTTTGGGCTTGGCCGCCACGAAGTCGCGAGAGCGGGCGATCACTTCGCGCACTCGCTCTTCATCCTCGCTGTCGTACCGGATCAGGACTCCTTCCCAGCCGATATAGTGGGAAGTCTGCCAGTAGGTGTGGGGGTCGGTCTCCTTCAGTAGTTCGATGCTGTCGAGGTCCATCGCCACCCCGAACGACGTGTCCGGCTCGTGGCTCCGGAACAGGAACGCGCGGCCGTTGGCGGCGACCTTCACCGCGGGCAGGGCATAGCTGGTGCCGAGCTCCGTGCCCGGCAGGCTCAGCGCGAAGGCGATTGCCTCCTCAAAGGTCATCATTCCTCCCTATCGCGGAGCGATGGGGAGGGGAACCGTGCGGAGCATGGTGGAAGGGCAACCAACGCTGCGCCGGAACCCCTCCACCATTCACTCTGCGGTGAATGGTTCCCCTCCCCGTCCCCGCTCTGCGGAGACAGGCAGGAACTGTCTAAACGAGAGGCGGCTGCTCGTCTTCGGGCGGCGCCTGGCGCAGGCGCTTGGGGCGCGGCGGCGGCATTGGTCCGCTTCCCGCCTCGCCGGCCCAGCGTTCGAGGATCCGCGCCGCGGCGTCGCGTCCGCCGAGCCCGAAGGCGAGCGCGCAAGCGATCGCGGCCGAGCCGAGGATCAGCCCGAAGGCGAGCATCACGATCTGGTCGGCGAGCCCCATGAAGGTGAGCCCGATCGCGGTGAACAGAGCGATGATCGCGTAGCGGACGATCGCCTGCGCGAAGCTTCCCTCGCCGGCGCCGCTTGCGACCAGGCCCGAGATGATCCGCGCGAGGAAGATTCCGACGACGATGATCAGCGAGCCGAAGATGACCTTTCCGCCGAGCGCGGTGACCTGCGCGAGGAAGATGGCGATCTGGTCGCCGCCCAATTCGCTCGCGGCCTCGATCGCTGCGGCGAGGATGATCGCGATCATCGCGATATTGGCGACGATCCGCGAGGGGAAAGCGGCGGGTGGGAGGACCCCCATCGAACGGATCGCATCGTCGAACCCGGTCGGCGGAAGGATCGCCTCGATGATCGTCTTCAGGAACCGGCCCGCAACGAAGGCGATGCCGAGCCACAGGGCTGCGGCGAGGACGTGCGGGATGGCGGCGAGTATCTCGTTGAGCATCGCCGTCGCGGGACCGGCGATCGAGCTGATCTCGAGCGCCTGCAGAGCGGCGATGGCGACCGGGATGATGATCAATGCATAGACCAGCACTCCTGCGGCGCGCGCGATGCTGGCGCGGGTCGCGCCCGGCATTGCTCCCGGAGGCACCGCTTCGGGCGAGCCGCGCATCGTGCCTTCGGTCGAACCGATGCCCGCGCGTGCAAGCAGCCCGTCGACGTTAGCCGCGATCAGCACTGTTTCGACCAGCCGGCGGACGATCCGCGCGACGACGAGCCCGACGAAGAAGATCAGCCCGGCCGCGATCAGGTGGGGCAAGAAGGCGAAAATCTCGGTGACGAGATCGTTGATCGGTGCGAGGATCTGACCGACCCCGAGGAACCGCAGCGCGGCCATGATGCCCACCAGCCAGATGATCAGCTTGGCGATCACCGCGAGCTGGTGGCCGACGGTCTCCTCTGGCGTTCCGGTGACGTGTTTCTTGAGCGCGGGGCTTCGGTCGATCGCTTTCCTGAGCACCCAGCCGACCGCTCGAGCGACGACCCAGGTCGCGACCAGGATCAGGATCGCGATCAGGATCTTGGGACCCCAGTACATCGTCTGCGCCTGCCAGTAAGCGCCCGAATCGACCTGATACATGCTCGGTTGCTCCCTCTGTTCGGCGGGGTTTAACCCGCGTCGCCCGTGCCTTGTTGCAGTTCCTTGCGCCGCTCGGCCCAATAGTCGAGCCGTTCCCTGATCCGCGCCTCGAAGCCGCGGTCGGTCGGCTCGTAGAAGCTTTGCGGCTCCATCTCTTCAGGCCAGTAATCCTGCCCCGAAAAGCCCTCGTCGGTCGAATGATCGTAGGCATAGCCTTTGCCGTAGCCGACTGTCTTCATCAGCTTCGTGGGCGCATTGAGGATGTGCATCGGCGGCATCAGCGACCCGGTCTCTTTGGCCGAGCTCCACGCTTTCTTCTGTGCCGCATAGGCCGCGTTCGATTTGGGCGCGCTGGCGAGATAGAGGCAGGCCTGGACGATCCCGATCTCGCCCTCGGGGCTCCCGAGGAAATCGTACATCTCCTTGGCCGCGAGGCATTGGAGCAGCGCGTTCGGATCGGCGAGGCCGACGTCCTCGACCGCTGCGCGCGTCAGGCGGCGGAGCAGGTAAAGCGGCTCCTCGCCGGCGACGAGCATCCGTGCGAGATAATAAAGCGCCGCCTGCGGGTCCGAGCCGCGGATGCTTTTGTGAAGCGCCGAGATGAGGTTGTAATGCCCCTCGCGGTCCTTGTCGTAGACGGGCACGCGGCGGTGCAGAAGCTCGGAGAGGGCGGCGGAATCGAGCGGCTCCGTCAGGTCGACCGAGAACAAAGTCTCGGCCTGGTTGAGGAGGAAGCGGCCGTCGCCGTCCGCGCTGGCGATCAGCGCCTCGCGGGCTTCCGGCGTGACGGGCAGCGGGCGCTCTTCAACCGCTTCGGCGCGGCGGATCAGCTCTTCCAGAGCTTCATGGTCGAGCCGCCTCAGGATCAGCACCTGGCAGCGCGACAGAAGTGCCGCGTTGATCTCGAAGCTCGGGTTCTCGGTCGTCGCCCCGACCAGCGTCACGGTGCCGTCCTCGACGTAGGGCAGGAAGCCGTCCTGCTGGGCGCGGTTGAAGCGGTGGATCTCGTCCACGAACAGCAAGGTCCGCTGGCTCGCGCGGGCGGCGGTGCGTGCCTCGGCGAAAATTTTCTTGAGGTCGGCGACTCCGGAAAAGACCGCTGACACCGCGACAAAATGCAGGCCGACGGCGTCGGCGAGCAGACGGGCGATGCTCGTCTTGCCGGTGCCGGGCGGTCCCCACAGGATCATCGAGGCGAGCCGGCCTGCAGCGACCATCCGCCCGATCGCCCCGTCGGGCCCGGTCAGATGCTCCTGCCCGACGACCTCGCCGAGGGAGCGCGGGCGCAGCCGGTCGGCGAGCGGCGCATCGGCCGCCGGTGGCTCGGGCGCGCGGGTCGGCGCCTCCTGGTCGGCAAACAGGTCGGCCATCCGATCGACCATAAGCAGCCCGCAAAAAATTGCACCAAAAGGCTTGCTGAAGATGCAGCTAAGATATATCTGAGACGCATCTAAAAGGGAGAAGAACTATGACCCACGACCAACATGGATGCGGACGCCGCGGGCATATCGCGATCAACCTGCCCGAAGGGCTGCTGGCGATGGGCGCCGGCCGCGGCTGGCAGGGCAGCTGGGGTCCGTTCAGCTTCGACTTCGGCGAGGATGGCCTTCCGAGCTGGGGCCGCGGCCGCCGCGGGCGGCGCGCCCGGCGCATGTTCGAATCGGGCGAGCTGAGGCTCGTCCTCCTCAAGCTGATCGTCGACGAGCCGCGCCACGGCTACGACCTCATCCGTGCGATCGAAGAGCTGACCGGCGGCGAATATGCACCGAGCCCCGGCGTGGTCTATCCGACGCTGACGCTGCTCCAGGACATGGGCCTGATCGAGGAAGCTCCGGGCGAAGGCGCGCGCAAGCCGTTCCAGGCGACCGACGAAGGACGCAAATATCTGGGCGAGCACGGCGAGGAGGTTCATGGGCTGCTCGAGCGGCTCGGCGATCTCAAGCCGCGCGAAAACAACATGGCGGGTCCGCCGATCGGCCGGGCTGTGAAGAACCTGATGACCGCGCTGGTGCATCGCGTCGGGCAGGAGCGGTTCGACGAGGACCTGCTGCACGAAATCGCGGCGATCCTGGACGAAGCCGCGCAGAAGATCGAGCGGACCAAGTAATCTGATCCTCTCTGCCGCCGAAGGCGGTGGGGAGGTCACGGGCTCGGCTCGTCATCCCGGACTTGATCCGGGATTCATCTTCGCTTCGATGAAGGCAGGTGGATCCCCGCTTTCGCGGGGATGACGGCTTGCGCCCTACCGTCCCATCATCCGCGCCAGTCGCTCGCGCTTGACGATCGCGTGCATGTAGACCTTCACCACCGCCGAATTGATCGTGTCCCAGTCCATGGTTTTGGCAACCTTGAGGCCCGCCTCGCCATGTCGCCGGCGGCGTTTGGGATCGCGCGCATAAACCGCCATCGCGCCGGCGAACTCTTCCGGATCCTCGCCGTCGACCAAGGTGCCGGTTACGCCGCTCCGGACGAGGTTGGTTGCTCCGCTCGCTTCGGCCGCCACAACCGGCAGGGCGCATGCCATCGCTTCCAGAGTGACGTTCCCGAATGCCTCGGTGATCGACGGATTGAGCAGCAGGTCGGCGCTTGCGAGCGCGCGCGAGAGGTCGTTGCCGGTCAGCTCTCCGGTGAAGATCGCCCCGGGCAGCTGCTGCTGGAACCATGCTCGCGCGGGCCCCTCACCGATCACCAGAACCTTGTGCCTGACCTGGCGAAGCTCGAGCGCATGGATCGCATCGGCGAAGACGTCGAGGCCTTTCTCCATCACCACGCGGCCGAGGAAAGCGACCGCCAGCTCGTCATCGTCGATACCAAGGGAGCGGCGCCATTCCATGTCGCGGCGTTCAGGATTGAACTGCTCGCGGTCGATGCCGCGGGTCCAGATCGCGATGTCACGGTTCATCCGCTGCGCGCGAAGGATCGCCGCGGTCGATTCGGCCGGCGCCATGACCACCTCGCAGCGATGATAGAATCGGCGCAGGATCGCCCGGACTTCCGGCTCGAACCAGGAGAGGTGATAATAATCGAGATAGGTTTCGAAGCGGGTGTGGACCGAAGCGACCGTGGCGATCCTGTGCCGCCGCGCCCAGGTCACCGCGCGATGGCCGACGATGTCGGGGCTGGAAACGTGGACCACGTTCGGGCCGAATTCGTCGAGGTCGCGGCGCACCCATTTGGGGATGGCGATCGGAAGCCGGTATTCGGACCGTCCGGGAATCGGGATCGCAGGGATGCTGACGAGGTCGCCAGTCGCCGGGAACGCCGGCTCGGCCACCGTCGGCGAATAGACCCGAACCTTCACGCCATGGCGCAGAAGATAGCCGACGAGCCGGTTGAGCGCCTGGTTGGCGCCGTCGCGCACATAATTGTAATTGCCCGAAAAGAGGGCGACGCGGAGGTCGGTCGGCTTCACCGCCGGAGCTGTAGGGGTTTCCCGATGAGCGTCAAATACGGGCTCGCCGCGATCGCCGATACATCGACCCGGCTGTTCATCCTCGGGAGCCTGCCCGGTGAGCGCTCGCTTGGGGAGCAGCGCTATTATGCTCATCCCACCAACCAGTTCTGGCGCCTCGTCGGACTGGTTATCGGCGAGAATCTGCAGGGACTCGATTATGGGGACCGGCTCGCGCTTCTTTGCAAGTACGGCATCGGCCTTTGGGATGTGGTCGGCGCGGCGCGGCGTGAAGGCAGCGGCGACCATGCAATCCACGACGCCACCCACAACGATATCGGTGGCCTCAAACGCGACTACCCGCTGCTTCGGGCGATCGGGTTCAACGGCGGCCTGGCATCACGCGAGGGGCTGCGCCTGCTTTCAGGAGCACCGGGGCTGACGCTCATCCCGCTGCCCTCCTCCAGCGCCGCCAACGCGCGCATGTCCTTCGAGCAAAAGGCGAAGGCCTGGACCGAGCTTCGCCGATTCCTGACGCTGCCGCTCAAGGAGTCGTAGAGGGGACCAGCTCCATCACGTCGAACTGCGACTCGAAATGAGGCTGGGGCATGATCAGCCGCCACCGGTTCGGTCCGATCCGCTCGACGTAGCCGGCGACGTCGCGCTGCTCGTCCTGCCCATATTGAAGCGCTCGGCGCTCGTCCTGGAGTACCAGCGTCCCGAGAAACACCTGGCGCACCGCGTCACCGGGAAAGATCAGGCCGAGGTACCGCTGGGAGCCGCCGAGCTTGCTCATCCGCGTGAGGTCGCGCTCGGGCTTCACCCGGCATGGCGCGGGCGGAAGCTCGACGAACGGCAAATTCTCGGCGGTCTTCGCTCCGAGCTTGATCACCCGGCAGCGATAGATGCCGGTCCGGACAGCGGGGTTGGGCAGCGCGGAATCGGGCTCGAGCAACGAGCCTTCGCGTGCGATCTCGGCGGAATGGCCGGCGGCCTTCGCCGCGGTCAATGCCGCGACGAAAGAGCTGCGCCAGTTCATCAGCCGCTCGCGATCACTCTCCGTCGCGACGTCTCTCCACTCGGTCGACCAGCGTGCGATCAGGCCGGACGGCTGCTCGATCACGCTGCACGAAGAGCAGGCGAGCGCGATCGCAAGCAGCGGAGCAAAGCGCATCCGAGTCACGCTGCGGTCCACCCTCCGTCCATGCTGAGGTTAGCGCCGGTGATCGAAGCCGCTTCGTCGCCGCAGAGGAACAGCGCCAGCGCGGCAACTTCCTCCGGAGTCACGAACCGCTTGGTCGGCTGCGCGGCGAGCAGCACGTCGTTCATCACCTGCTCGCGAGTGAGGCCGCGGGTCCGCATCGTGTCAGGAATCTGCTTCTCGACCAGCGGAGTCCAGACATAGCCCGGCGAGATGCAGTTGACGGTGATCCCGTCGCGCGCGGTCTCCAGGGCGACGGTCTTGGTGAACCCGGCGATCCCGTGCTTGGCGGCGACATAGGCGCTCTTGTTGGGCGAGGCGACGAGGCTGTGTGCGCTTGCCGTGTTGATGATCCGTCCCCAGCCTTTCTCCTTCATCGCCGGCACCGCCAGCCGCGTGGTGTGAAAGGCGGACGAGAGGTTAATGGCGATGATCGCGTCCCATTTCTCGGGCGGGAAATCCTCGACCGGAGAGACGTGCTGGATTCCGGCATTATTGACGAGAATGTCGGGACCGCCGAGCTCGTCGGCGCAGCGCTTCATCATCGCCTCGATTTCGCTCGGCTTCGACATATCGGCGCCGTCGTGAATGGCGCCGAGCTCGGCGCACTCGCGCTCGATCTCGGCGGGGTCGCCGAAGCCGTTGATCATCAGCTTCGCCCCTTCTGCCGCAAGCGCCTTCGCGATCGCCAGGCCGATGCCGGATGTCGAACCGGTAACCAGCGCGACCTTCCCTTCGAGAATCATGAGTCCTCCTTGGCGGCCGCGCTAGGCGCGGCAGCACGCCGATTGCAACCGGCCGCGAACCGAAGCATTGCGCATTGAGCGAGGAGACTAGCATGCGGTTCGGCGACGAGCGCGAAAGCACGAACTTCGAAGATGTGACCGGCCAGAGCGGCGGCGGATTCGGCGGGTTCGGCGGCGGCGGCCTCGGCTGCCTTCTTCCGCTGATCGCCAGCCGGTTCGGGATCGGCGGGGTCATTGTGCTGGTGATCGGCTATTTCCTGCTGAGCTCGCTCGGCGGGATCAACACAGGCGGTTCCGGGAGCGGCTATGGAACGGGCCAGCAAATCGGCGGCCAGGCCGGGAAAAGCACGCTCGATCCGAACACCAAACACTTCATGCTGCAGGTGCTCGCCTCGACCGAGGACGTGTGGACCGCGCTGCTTCGGCAGAAGGGCATCCAGTACACGCCGACCGAACTTGTGGCTTACTCGCGCGAGTACCAGTCCGGTTGCGGCGCCGCCCAGTCGGCGATGGGGCCGTTCTATTGCCCGACCGACAAGAAGATTTATCTCGACACTGAATTCTTCAACGAACTGTCGCAGCGTTTTCAGGCGCCCGGCGACTTTCCCGAGGCCTATGTCATCGCTCACGAGGTCGGACATCACGTACAGGATTTGATGGGCACGCTCGGCCAGGCCGAGCAGTTGCAGTCGAGCGAGGGTGAGACCCAGGCCAATGCGACCCAGGTGAAGATCGAGCTCCAGGCGGACTGCTACGCCGGCGTGTGGGCGGCGAATGCCAAGGCGCCCGATGGTCAGCCGGTAATGCAGCCGGGCGATTTCGAAGAGGGAATGCGGGCCGCCGAAGCCATCGGCGACGACACGCTCCAGCGCCAGACCCAGGGCACCGTGGTCCCGGACAGCTTCACCCACGGCACGTCCGCGCAGCGGATGAATGCGCTTCGGACCGGTTACCAATCCGGCAATCCGGACGCGTGCCGCTCGCTTTAAGGGCGAACGAGCATTTTCCCGACGTTCTTTCCCTCGAAGAGCCCGAGGAACGCTTCGGGCATGCGCTCAAGTCCATTGACCACGGTTTCGCGCGGCTTGACTGCACCACTCGCGAGCCACTGGGCCATGTCGCGGATGAATTCGTCCATGCGCGATTGATAGTCGAAGACGAGGAAGCCCTGCAGTCGGATTCGCGCGGCGACGATGCGCATGACGAAGCGGAAGCTCGCCGGTTCGGTGCGGTTGTAGCTGTCGATCATCCCGCACATGGCGAAGCGCGCATGGTTGCGCGCGAGCGCCAGCGCTGCGTCGAGATGGTCGCCTCCGACATTGTCGAAATAGACGTCGATCCCCTCCGGAGCGGCGGCCGCGAGGCTCTTGAGGATGGGTCCGTCGCGATAGTCGATCGCGGAGTCCGCGCCGAGCGAGCGGACGTAGTCGCATTTCCCGGCGCCGCCGGCCGAGCCAATCACCGTCATTCCGCGCGCCTTGGCGATCTGGACGACGGCCGAGCCGACCGCTCCGGCGGCGGCCGATACGAAGACCACGTCGCCCGGCTTTCCCGAAGCGGCGTCGAGCAGCCCGAAATAGGCTGTCGCCCCGGTCGTGCCTAGGATTCCGAGGAAGAGCTGCGGTTCGGCGTCGATCGGCGGCAGCTTCCTCGCCGCCTGCGCGGCGACCACCGCCTCGTCGCGCCAGCCGCCCATGTGCTGGACGAGATCGCCGGGAGCGAAGCCTTCCGCTTTGCTCTCGATGACCTCGCCGACTGCTCCGCCATCCATCGGCTCGCCGAGCTGGAACGCGGGCACGTAGCTTTTCACGTCGTTCATTCGGCCGCGCATGTACGGATCGACCGACAGCCAGCGGTTGCGCACGCGAATCATCCCCGGACCGAGCGGCGGGAGCTGCAGCTCCTTCAGCTCGAAATTGTCGGGAGTGGGGAGCCCATGGGGGCGGCTCTTCAAATACCAGGCGCGTGGCATCGGCTCCTCCGTCATCCCCGGGCTTGAGCCGGGATCCGCTCGTTTTCGGTTCCGCTAGAAACAAAGGCAGGCCCCGGATCAAGGGACCCCATCAAAGTACTACTTTGATGGGACCCCAGTCCGGGGTGACGACGTAGAAAGGCCCGGGCGCGAAGGGGACGACGCGCCCGGGCCGGTCAAGCCTCCCACGGCGGAGGCTCAGCTTGCTACCGCCTTAGCGGTAGGTGCCCTCGAAGCTGCGATTGAGGTTCCTGGGGCCCATTTCGCCCTGGTCGTCGCGCTCGTGGAGGCCGCGGTCGCGGCTCTCGTCGCGCCAGCGGTCGTGCGCCTGGTCGGCCGAGCAGTCGAGGACGACTTTGTCGCCTTCGACCCGCTCGATCTCCGAGCAGCTGATCGAGTGGTGGTGGCCGCCCGCATCCTTGTCGGACTTGGTCAGGATCAAGCGGTCGCCGGCGACCTTGTCGACGGTTCCGACATGCTTGTCGTCGTTTCCGACCACTTCCATATGCTCGTGGATCTGGCCGAGCAGCCCGCGCTTGTGCTGGCGGCGTTCGCGCCAGCTTCCGAAATCGCTTCCGAAACGCGACTGGTTTTCGCGGCGATAATCGTCATAGTCGCGATCGAGCTCGCTCATGTGGCGGTCGCGCCATGAGCGATAATCGGGGTCGTATTCGCGATCGCGGCCGCCGGAGCGGTCGCTCGATCCGGCAAAGCTCGTGCGGCGAATTTGATCGCGCCCGTAGGGCGATTGCGACCGTTCGAAGTCGCGGTCGCGCCGGTCTTCGCCGAGCCTCGGCTCGCCTCGGCCGTAGCCGCTCGCTGCGAAGAACTGCTCGGATTCATGATCCGACCCGCGGCCATAATCGCCGGCCATTGGCCGATACCCGCGGTTGCGGTCCTGATCGCGGTTGCGGTCGTTTGAACGGTCGCGCTGCCATGACGGATTATAATCGCGGTCACCCGCCGAATAGCCACGGCCCTGTCCGCGTTCCCAGCCGCGGTCACGAAATTCGTTGTCGCTCTGGCTGGGTGAGGAACGGTCGCGGTTCCAGTCGCGTCCGTAGCCGCGATCGTAATCGCGATTTCGCGAGCGGTCGTCCTCGCCCCAACCGCGGCCGAAGGCGCTGTGTTCGTCGGAGTGGCGGCTGCTGCTGCTGCCGCTATGGCCGTGCTCGCGATCTTCGCGCATCTGGTCCTGGCGGCGGCGCCGTTCGGCGTCGTCATCGCCGAACCAGGAAGCGACCTCGTCGCTCGCCCGGTCCCAGAAGCCGCGATCGTCGCCGCGCCCTCGATCCCGACTGCTGTCGCCGGACCATCGCGAGCGTTCATCACGCGGTGCATCCCGCGTGTCGTAGCGGTCGTATGCCATGTCAGTCCTCCAGGGTTGAAGAATCCCGCCGGCGGGAGTGCCGGACTGTTGATATGAAAAACGAACATCGTGGCGTGGCCGTTCCGGATGGCGAGGCTGCGGGGCGGCCCAATTTCGGCGGGCCGACGCGCGGACGGGACAAGCGTTGCAAGGGGCGCGGCAAGCCGCTAGTGAGCCGCTCGCCCGGACCCGGTCGAGGACCTTGGGATTTCGGGCTCAGCTGGAGGCGCGGGGCTGTAGCTCAGATGGGAGAGCGCTGCAATCGCACTGCAGAGGTCAGGGGTTCGATTCCCCTCAGCTCCACCAGCCCCGGCGAAAGATAACTGCCCATATTACAAGAGCTTAGCGGAATTCCTCGCCGCTTAACGTTCGACTTCCGCGCTGAAGGACGGCTGCGCCAACCTCATCCGAGCTTGGAAAATCGCTGATTTGCGCCACTTTTGCGGCGATAGCTTTGCACAAATCTTTGCACATGCCTCATGGCGAAGATATAAATTGACGCCGAGAGTCCGCAGAAGTTACCGGATATGGACAACTTTTTCAGCGGCGAACCTCTACTATGCCCCGGACTTCCAACCGATCCGACGGACCGGCTTATACAAACGTGCAGCGTCTCAACGACGATCTGTTGATCGCTCAGCGCGCGGATCAGCGGAAGGGGACATGGTACCTGCACAAGCTCGGCCGGAAGTGGGTGCGGCGCAGCCTTAATACCGAAGACGTGAAGCTCGCCCGTTCAAGAGCATTCGAGGCTTATCGCGCCTGGCAGGATGATCCGCATGGCGATTGGCAAGCGGCCATTGGGTCCACGCGGCATCATTTCGGGTTCAAGGCCCTTGCTGAGGAGTGGCTGGCGACCCAGGCTAAAGATCGTCAGTACAAGGCCGATGTCATTCGGAAGTTCCTAGTCCCTTACTTCCATGGTGAGCGCGGCATCACCGACATGGGCGCGATCGACGACAACATGATCGGGGCGTACCGGCACTGGCGATTGAACTTCTGGCAATCGTCGTCCGACAGCGAACCGACTGTGCCGCCGGGCAGTATCAAGAGCGCAGCAAAGCAAACGATGCACTTTGGGCGTCCGAGCGCTTCCACGCTAAATCGCGAAGGGCCGACCCTTCGGCAAATCCTTGCCTATGCAGATCGGAAGGGGTGCTTTCGCGGCAAGGCCGTCCCGCAATTGCCGACCGAGGCATCGAAGCCAAATCCACGTCCAGCCTTTCTTGGCGGCGACTTCGATAAGCTCGCGAACGAGGCAACGAATTGGGTTGAAGAGGCTGACACCGACGAGATTCGTTGGCGTCGGCAGCTGTTGGCGGACTGGGTTTGGGTTGCGCGTTTCACTGGCATTCGCCTGCCGCACGAAGCGGCCAAGTTGACCTGGGGTGACGTCCGTCTCGATACAAAGCTCATCCATATCGCCGAGGATACAAAGACCGGTCGGCGCGACGTGCCGTTGAACGACAAGGCCGCCGAGCGTCTGCAGCAGATGCGGGACAGGCGCCTCGACCATGCCAAAGAGAACCGGAAAAAGTTCAGCGACCGTGAGCGGGTGTTCATCCTGCAGGACGGCAGGGCATTTAAGGACCTTGGCAAGCTTTTCAATCAGCTGGTTGAACGCTGCGCGTTTCCGGCTCGCAGCGACGGCGGCACCTATTCGCCGTACAGCCTGCGCCACACCTTTGCGACATTCGCATTGGCGGAGGATATGACCGGTGATCGCGTCGCAGAAACCATGGGCACAAGCGTGAAAATGCTTAACAGCCACTATAAGCACGGAACCATTGAACAGACCCGCCGCTACTTGGTGGAAAACGGTCTCATCACCACCGGACGGAAACTTGCGCCGCGGGAAGAGTGGGAACCGCTTGAAGTCACCATGCTGGAAGACCTTCCGCCCGGAGACTGGCGGCGCAAGAAGCTGATCATCGCACCGGATTAGGTCCCGGCCAGCTGCCCGCTGATACCCGCAAAGGGGTCGCGCAGGGCCGGTCGCAGCCAAAGAGCACTAGACTGTCGTGGCGTTGTCCAAGGGTGCTTGGCGAGCGGTGACGGGTTTTGCCAAGGTGCAGGACGACAGTGTTCGATAGACGACTCCCGCGATCTGCGCGGCGAGCAGCGGTGGCACTGCATTTCCTACCTGTACGTATTGCTGCGTCCTGTTGCCTTCGAAGTGATAATTGTCCGGAAAGGTCTGCAGCCGCGCGGCTTCCCTCACCGTCAACGCTCGGCATTGAAGTGGATCCGGATGAATGAAGTAATGCCCATCTTTCGATATGTGGCTCGTGATCGTCGTGGCCGGTTCGTCCCAGCTCTGGACACGGAAACGGTCGTTGAACTTGCCGCTTTGCCAATTCTGGTGCGCAGGCGCGAGCCCGGGAGGAAAGTCGCTGGCCTTGGGTGATATGCCGATAACCTCACTGAATACGGCGGCAAAAGCATATCGTGCCAGATCGCTCGCCATATGACCGCGCGCATGGTGGTTCGTTAGCGTGATCAGCCTTTCGTCCACCAACCAGGTTGCGAGAGAATTGCTGCGAACCGGCGCGCTTTGGGTGGAAGCTCTTGGTAAGTCGGACCCGTTCCGTAGCTGGCGCTGATAGTCACGAAGCCTGTCGGCAACACGACGGAGTCGTTCATCGTCCTCGACACTCGATGCTGTCGCCGCCTCGTCAAAGGCGCTGAAAGCCGCTGCGCGCCATAAAACAGGATCGTCATCAGACTTGCTCAAGCCGCTACGAAGCTTAGGCATGGACTGCATAACATCCGCGACCGTCGCGACACGATCAGCGGGCTCCAGGTAGATCGAGTTATCAACCGTGGACGACGCGAGGTCGCGACGCAGGCCGAAGAGGATAACCCGGTGTCTTCGTTGGGGAATGCCGTAGTCTTCCGCGCGAATGATAAACTCGTGCCCACCTCGACGCCGCCCGAGGACCAGCTGCCTAACCTCATAGCCATCCCCGGCCTCATGGAGGTCGCGCAGAACGTGCGTGAATATTCGTTCTCCATCGACGCTCGCTGACAGAAAGCCTTTTACGTTCTCCATAACGAACGCTGCCGGGCGTAGCCTCTCGATGATGCGGATGTACTCGCGGTAGAGGAAGTGCCGGTGATCATCACTGGCGTTGTAGTCGGCGATGCCCCTGTTCCTGGCGCGCCCCACAAGGGAATAAGCTTGGCAAGGTGGCCCGCCCAGCAGCACAGCATTGTCCGCCGCTTCACCCCTTATTGCGTCGAGTAAAGGATCGATCGTCCGTTCCGCTTCCGGGGTCCCAAGTTCAAGTTGCGTCGTCTCGCGGGATGCAGCGTTCCATTGGTCCGGGAAGGCGGCCTTCAAGGCTTCGAGAGACGTATGTCCAGCAAGATATCCGTAGTATTCATCAGGCGCATGTCCATCAAACTGCCTGAAGAAGCTTCGCAGGCGCAGGGTTGCGAAGGCCGACGCCTCCTTCTCTACCGACAGCCGGACATCAAAAGGGGCCAATCCATTCGCCCGAAATGCCGAGAAGCCTTCGGCCAGTCCGCCGGGGCCCGCGAACAAATCCACAACTTTGAAGGAATCACCGTCGGAAGGAATTGCTGTCATGTCGTGGCCTTACCAGGTCTAGCGAGTGGCGCCAGGGGGTAGATTTGGTCGACGTCGTTGATCCTGCGACCCGTTCCCGCATGATGGCTGGCATCAGGGGCAAACACACTCGCCCCGAAGTGTCCCTCCGACGTGCCCTCCATGCTCGCGGTTTGCGGTTCCGCCTGCACGACCGGAAGCTACCTGGAGCGCCGGACATTGTGCTGCCAGGAAGAAAGACCGTTATCCTGGTTCAAGGCTGTTTCTGGCATAGACATCAGGGATGCCGATACGCGTCCACACCGACAACGCGACCGGAATTTTGGTCACGAAAATTTGGCGAGACAATTGCACGTGACGAGAGAAACGTTGCTCTTCTGCAAGGGCAAGGATGGCGGGTGGCGCTCGTATGGGAATGTGCGCTGCGTCGGACGGGCGCACAAGCGATAGCCGACAGGATAATTGAATGGCTCGCCCGGAAGGATGGGGAGCTCACCGTCGAATAGCTCATCAAGATATTCGAAATATTTCGCATATGTTTGCTCATCTGTTGACATATCTATCAAATATATGGCAGTGGCGCCAACCATCGTGCCGAATCGGAGTCAATTATGTCGGAGAAACGCGAAAAGTTCGTCAGACTTGCGGAACAACGGGTCAATCGAGCGCTGAGGGAAATCCGATTGATCGGAAATCTGTCCAATCGAGCGGCCTACGAATCCACAGATGATGACGTGAAGAAGATTTTTCGCGCTCTTCAGAAGGAAATCGAAGCCGCGAAAGCTCGCTATGGCGATGCAGATGCCGGCCCTGGATCGAATTTCAAGCTCTAGGTCAGACGCATTTGATCGAGTGAAACGGAGGAACCATGAGTAACTGGTCCTGGATATGGCCATCTGTCGGCCCGACCCCGATTAATCAGGGTCTCGACAGTGAAATGTTCGATCGGGTGGATTACCCTTACTCGGAGACATTTGTTCGAGAGGCCATTCAAAACAGTCTGGACGCAAGGCTGGATCCGAATGAGCCGGTCACAATCCGCTTCATGTTCCATGAGGACAAACTCGGAAAGCGGAGGCGATTCCTCGATGGTGCAGTGGCTCACCGCTCTGAGGCCGCACTGTCGGTGCCGGACGAATGGGACCAGGAAAAGATCAGGTGGCTGACAGTCGAGGATTCCAACACGAAAGGGCTTTTGGGTGACCTCGACAATCGGAAGGGTGACTTCTGGGGTTACTGGCTGAACTTTGGCCTTTCAAACAAGACGGGCACAGGCCGAGGCGGTAGAGGCATTGGTCGTGTCACGTTTCTGATTGCTTCGCGTACGCACACGGTTCTGGGGATCACGCGCCGCTCCAATGACAAGGTGGTCGCGGCATCAGGCATGTGCGTTCTGAAGGCTGACCAGTACAACGGGGACTTCAAGTCGACGCATTCCTATCTCGCGGCAGAAGAGCAAGGGTCGATCTACAACCTGCATAATTCGGATGAATTTCATAAAGGCTTGGAAGAAGCGTTTAAGCTCGCAGGCTATTCCGACGATGAAGAGCGTTTTGGGCTCTCGCTTGTAATTCCCTACCCGTACGAGGAGCTTGACGAGGACCGCATTCTCGCGGCCGCGATTGACCATTTTGCGCCGGCCATTCTCGCTGGCTCGTTGATCGTCGAAGTCGGAATTGATCGCCTCGACCATGATAGCATCGCACAGGTTGCCCCATGCGTCACAAACAGCATCAAGGCCCAGCCAATTGCAGAAGATGTGGATCGCTATCTGTCGCTGATAGAGGCGGGATTAGAGGGCGGCACATGTACGATTGCGCTAGAGGGACTGAGCAAGAGTGCACTGCCAAACATGCGCGATTGCGCTGAGGTCGTTGAGCTAAGGAAAGCTCTACTGGACGACCAGACCGTGGCGCTCAGGCTGACATTTCCGTTGCGCCAAAATGGTCACGTCAAGCGTGTAGGGTTGGTCGCCACGGTTGCGCCAACGCCCTACGGCAAAAAGCCGATCGATCGTCTTTATCGCGAAGGCATGAGCCTGCCGGACGTCAGGACACGGCGGCAGGTCGACCTCGACTTGGTTGTCTTGGTCGAAGAGGTGCCACTCGCGCAGTATCTCAACCTATGTGAGGGCAAGGCGCACCTTGACCTCTTGGCTTCCAAGGAAGTCAGCGCGAAGCTCCAGGACGCCGGTTTCGAAGACGGTCTCAAAATCAGAAGTCTCGTGAAGTCGCTTCCCGACGAACTGCGCTATTTGCTGACTGAGGAGAGCGACGAACCAGATAGCACCATCTTTGAAGCATTCTTCTCGATCGCTGAGCCAGAAGCAGATCGGAAGAAGGCCAAGAAGAAAGAAAAGCCGGAGCCCGACCCGACGCCCGACGTCGAGCCGGAACCATATCCGCCTCCGAATATAGCCGCCGTGGTCGTCGATACGCTCGAAGACGGATTTCGTCTCCGCGCCAACCCGGATTACCAGGGCTTCCCGGCGACGATGCGTGCGGTGGTCGCATATGCGGACGGCTCGGGTAAGCCAGCTTGGAGCGAACTGGATTTCGAGTTTTCAGACTTGGACACAGCTTCGCAAGATTGCACGCTGGAGTTCGCCGACAATCGCATCGTCGTTCAGGATTGGGGGCCGACCAGCTCGGTTGAAGTCACGGGTTTCGACACCCGCAGAGAACTCGACACTCGTATTCGGACGGTGAGCAATGCGACGCAGGATTAGACTGACAGGGCGGAAGCAACTGGCGAAATCGTGCGTGGACGTGCGTCTCGCCGAGATCGGTGGTCGGCAACTCGTTACGATGACCTTGGCTGACCAAGATGCATTCCGGGGATTCACGCCGGAGGCGAAGGTCACGCTTCGCTTGGTTGAGAACAAGCGTGTGGAAGTGGTCGACTTCGGTACGATTCGACGATTGAGCACGACCAAGGAGCTGCGCTCGCGCAACTTGGTTGCACCAAGCTGTCAGCTTCGGATTGCCGATCCAGGTGTTGGGCAAAGGGCCTTGCTGATTGCCAGCACGGACGGCTGGACACTTCGCGGGGAGAACGAGAACGAACCGCAGAGCAGCCGCGGGATTCTCAATTTCCTCGCCGATGACACTGCGCCACAACCGTGGAAGCTTCAGATCAATGATGAAGACTACCCGCTGGTGCGCGTGGATAAGAGAATCCCGAACGCCGCCATGTGGGCGAAAACTGACCCGATATTCATCGGGATCGCGCTCCCGATAATCGTAAGGCAGATCCTCGATGAAATCCTGAGGGGCAAGCACTCCGACGATCTGCCTTGGGTTTCGGCGTGGCTCCGATGGGCAGAACTCATACTGCCCAATGTGGCACGACCCGAGGAAGAGGATGAGTCCGCTCGGCAGGATTACCTCGAGCGATTGCTCGACTCCTTCTGTGGCAAACATGATCTGGCGGAGAAGCTGCTCGTTGCCGTCGCTCCGGAGGGCGCATCATGACAACCTATGCTGGCGTGTATGAATTCAATGACCGTGGAATGCTCGCATTCAGGAAGATATTCCTTGGCGAGCTGGATGAGGCAGCGATCAGTCCGATTGATCGCCAATTTGTCACAAGAGTGCCAGGCACCGGCGCTATCGATGACGATCCAGCCACAACAGCCAAAGACCTCGCGCAACGAGTGTTGGCCTCGCTAGGTGACGATTGGTCGGCATTGCTTCCGCGTGCTGGTGTTTGGGCATGGCTCACATTCGTTTTGAGAGACTCGGTTGTGCCGAAGGACAAATCAGGAAAGCGCGTGCCCGGAGAACTTCATCGGTGGTTGCCGAGCGATCCCGGCGATTGGCAAAAGGCGCAACGCCACCTCGTCCGTATGCCTGTCGTCCTGCTTGCCGAGCTCGGAAACGCGGCCGATCACCTCCTATGTGGATTGCCGTCGATTTTGCCTGAAATCCGGGAGCAGCTGACTAGCCAGCAGGATATGTTCCATCCCGAATTCCAGAAAGCCGCCCGCAACCTGTATTTTGATGAGAGCAAAAGTGCGCTGAAGCGCGGCGCCGGCGGAAAAGGTGCAGGAACCCCAAGGCGTCTGGCTAAGCTTCGGTCGCAGCTAGACGTGACCTGGAATCTTTTCGATCTCGATTCCGAGCATATCGTCGACCTACTCCCGAAAGAGTTCAATCGGTTCAAGCCAGCAGCCAGCTGACAGCGGAGATGCGAGTAATGCAATCAGACGAATATAGGCGTGCACAGGTGGCTTTGGCCGAGCTCAAAGCTGCGGTTCTCAGCTTGCTGGAGCGCACTCCCAGTGGAGCAACAAACGCAGCAATTGGCCGGTCGCTCGGCATCTATGGCGGGCACAAAGGCCATGAAGGTCATATTTCGCGCACCGTGCTGGCCATGCTCGAAGGCGAGGGTGTCGTGCAACAGGATGGAAAGGATTGGACGTGGACGATCCGGCTGCGTGCGGAAGAGGAATAGGCTTTTGATTGGTTGGGCGATCTAGTCACTGCCGACCAGATCGCCCAATCGACCTAAGCCGCACTTTTCGTCCGGCGCTTGAAGTTGGCACGGCGTTCGGTCGTCGCAGCCGTAAGCGCGTCATCGAGCTCTCCGGCATTGATCGCCTCCACGAGCGCATCGATGACCGGCGGCAAGGCTTCGAGATTGCCAACTTCGATAGAGGACATACCTTTCCCGAGGTCTGGCGCGCGTTGCCGTAGCGAGCCTGGAAGAACAGCAACCCCGCAGCATCGCGGAACCAGCCGCGTCGTACGTGGCGCGGTGCTTCGGCCCGCACCCGCTGACCGTTTTCGCCGGTGTGAAAAACTACCTTCGTGGCGATATAAGCCCGGCCTTCGAGTTCAGCCTGCGCCAGCGCCTTCTGCTCCTGCAGAAACCGCAGCAATTTAGTCCGGGCATTCTGCTTCCGGTCAGCAACGTGCACCGGCGTGGTGTTGGACAGCTTCAGCTTCTTCAATACGGACATCGACCTTCTCCATTGCGTTAGTGGCAACGGAAATTGGTAATGCCGCCGTCCAAGAGAGCGACCGAAGATTGCCAAAAATAATTCACCCGCCGGAGCCAAGGTCTAGCGCGTAAATGTCGGTAATTGCTGCCGTCGAATTTCAAGCCGCAAGCCTCAACCTGCCCTTGTGCGTCGGCGAATTCGATTTCGTCTGCTTGTTCGGTCGTAGTGGAATGACAATTGGGTAATCTCCGAAGATGATGACAGATTCGGGTTGCCCAGCCTCTCCCCAGGCGAGGATCGCGACGCAATCGTCGAGAACGGGTTTCTTGTAGCCGAACGGATCGCCCGCGCCATAAATTGGCGACGCAACGTATCGAAAGTCAGACCTTGGATTACCACGGCTTTGGTCCCGAAGGACACGACCATAGGCTTCTTCGTAAAGGGTCAACCACGAGGCTGTGCATGCGGAGCGAAGTTTCTCGTCTGTGATATCGGCTGGGTGGAAAATGAGGTTGTACTTCTCATCGCCTAATTCGAGCTTGGCACTTGGTGCGCGCGCCGGATCGGCGCGGAAGTAGCTGACCACGATACGGTCCGCCGCCTGTCGCGGCGCAATCTCGCTTTCATGACCACCTTTAAACCGATCATCACCAGTGGATGGCTCCGCGTCATTGCTGGCCGTGGGCACGTCCACGGCGGTCATGCCGCCTGAAAGGCAGGTCATGTCCACATCATGATTTCGTTCCGTCGCGTTACGTTCCGTGAGGACGGAAAAACCGTTCTGATCCAATCGTTTATCAGAAAAATCGGCAGGATTTGTGCAGGATTTCCGCAAGAATGGGGGGATTTCGGTGCCGGAAGTTTCCAACAATCGGAGCACCAAGGCTTCCAGCGCTGCAATCCTTGCTTCCAGATGCATGACTTCATTTGAAGCTACCTGAGACGAAGCTGCATCGGGCCTGCTAGGCTTGGCTTCTAATCGGGCCAAGAGGTCTCGGGCGGCGTCAAGTTGCCCGCGATTGAGCTTAATCGGCGCTGTCCACTCGAATTCGTCTTTGCCCAGGCGTTTCCGGATGTTGCCGATGAATGCGACCTTCTGCGCCTCGCTAAGCGCATTGCCCTTGGCCAGCGTCTTCAGACAGGTCAGCGTTATCATCCTCGTCTTGCTATCGGCAGCGACGGAGCGCGTATTGTCGTAGAGACCGTCCAGAATGGCCGAAATGTAGGTTACCCACCGGGGGGCGTAAGCGCGCGGATTTTTCGGCGCAGGTATCGCGTCATTGTCGTTCGTCATCATTCACTCCAAAGGTTTGAACCCGCCGTGCGGGCTCGAATTGCACAGCGGGTCCGGTTCTCACCTTTGGAGAGCCGCAGGCCCCGTTGCCGAAGCGGCAGACGTTCGAGCCCCGCAGCTTCAAGTATATTTATGATGGTGCCGACGAGCGCATTGGCGGTGCGTCTTGAACGGGTAGTCCCATGCAAGGCAGGCGGCCAAGACGCTGGCGATGTCTCCTTTAGGTCGCTTTCCGGTTTGCAAGACAGCATCACCGACAGGTCTAGAACCAAGGGAGACAAGGAATGATCGTCGGCTACGCCAGGGTCAGCACCTCGGACCAATCGCTCGACGTGCAGGAGGCCGCGCTGCGCTCGGCCGGTGCAGAGAAGATATTCGCGGAAAAGCTGTCCGGCACCACGAGCAATCGCCCGCAGCTGCGAGATGCCGTCGAATTCTGCCGTGAGGGCGACACCTTCATCGTCACACGCTTGGACCGGTTCGCCAGATCGTCCGTGGATTTGCATAACATCGTCGCCGCGCTGGTGGCGAAGGGTGTTGACTTCCGATGCACTGAGCAGGCCGGCGTGGACACAAGCACGTCCAGCGGCAAACTGATGCTCGGGATGCTTGGCGCTGTCGCGGAATTCGAGACCGCGATCCGGCGTGAAAGGCAAATGGAAGGGATCGCCCGCGCCAGGCGCGCAGGCGCCTACACGGGCCGAAAGGCCACAATTGATCATGGTGAAGTCCTCCAACTCTTCCAGCAGGGAAAAGGCGCAACCGAGATTGCAGCTCAGCTCGGGATTGGGCGAGCGAGCGTTTACCGCATCATCAATGCCCCCGGCGCGGGCAACCACGCCGGGGAATGATGCCGCCTGCTTAATCGACCATCTTACCGACTATCTTGAGTCCGCGCGCTCGCGCCCTCGCCAATTGTGACCGAAGCCACGCTCTTCGAGCCTTGGTTCGTTCAGGTGGTTCGGACGGGAAATGGAACGCCTCTCGGTCGATGCGCAACCCATGACGTGAGGCGTGCTGATCGTCGAACCTAGTCATGAGCGAGCCTTCCGAAAGGCGGAGGCGTCCTTGTTATCGGCGAAGCTGACGTACAGATACCAGAGATCGCGAACATGCTCGCGGCTGCTAATGACCCAATCACCACGGCAGTTATCGCGGCACCAGTTCATGCAATCGGCGACGCGCTCGCACGAGGGCCCACCGTCGCCGTCGTAACCATCGGCCATTACCTCGATTGCGGGAATTTCATCCGCCTCAACCGCGCCGATGTAAATTCTGCGGAGCGGACGACCATTGATCATCAGCGCGTCTTCGAGAAGCAGACACCGAAGCGGCCAATTCCCATAGGAGTACCAGGTCGACGCATGGTCCAGGATCTCGGCGTCTGTGAAGTGGCAGTCCTCGCGCAGATGTTGGACCCATTCGGCTGGCAGATCGCCGATGGCAATCTCCCGGTTGGGGAGTTCGTCATCGTCCTCGGGATAGCCGCATTCAACGCAGCCTTCGCACGTCGGATCGCCGAACGCTGGCTGCGGTCTAGCCGGGAAGGGCAACACGGTTGAAGGGAGAGTAACTGGGTTTTCAAACTGCGACATTTAAAATCTCCGCGCAGAAGGGTTCGGCTCTTACGTCCGGGTCAACATCACAGCGATGTTCCGATCTGCGCGAAGGGGCTCGAGCCCAATCGCTGCGCAAACAGGCCGATGCCCGCTTGCGTTCTCGACCCCTAAACCGGGGCGCTAGCAAATTACAATATAAAATTAGGCCGCGTGACACTGCGGGCTGACATCGCCTCGAATGTTGGCGGCATGGAGCCGTCGCACGCGTACGCGCGCGGGCGGCGCGCGTTAGCGCGCGGCTATGATGAGGGCAGCCAGCAGATCGCCGCTGCCAATGATGCTTCCCGTTCGATCGCGGGTCTGGTTGGTGCGGGGGTCGTACCAGCCGACGACCGAGCCGTGGCGATCCTTGGCCTGAAGCAACCTACCGACCGCTTCGATCCAGCCAAGGATGCTGCCCGCGCGGTCGCGAAGCGAATAGGCCCGCTGGCTTTCGATCAGTGACGATTCATGTGCAATGTCACGGGGGTCCGGTTTCAACATCGCCTCTGGCATGCTGGCAGCCTGTAGTTTCGCTTTGGCTCGTTGCGTTGACGAGCGCGCAGCTTCTTGATCGTCGCGATACCTTCGAACCGCATTGGCGCGCCTCCTTTCAGCTGCAGCCATTTGCTCGCGAGCGGATTTGCGCTTCGCGGCTGCTTTCGACGCCCGGTTGGCTTGGGCGGCCTCGATGATTTCTGAATAGCGCATGCGATCTCTTTGCTGGTGCCCGGCTATTTACGCTTTTCACTCGGCCAACTCCGTTGCGGCTAGACGAAATGGTGCCTTAGTGACTTGCAAATGCTTCGAATTTCCGCTCCCGTGATCGCAAGGGTAGAGGGGTAATTCATCGATGTCCGAAGTACTGGATGCCGAGCTCGATCGGTCGGAATTGTTGCGGCGTCTCGCGGAAGAGGTGCTCGATGCGTTCGAAAGCATCGCCGCCGCCGCGCGAAGTCGCTTAGGCCAAACCCCACGCGGCCCGCGCCTCGAGGCGTTTGCTTCGATCAATCAGGCGACAGCTGAAAAGGTCGTCAAGGCGCTGGGCGAGATTCAGCAGGGCCGTGAGCTAGACTGTCGGAAGCTCTTGTTGCAGCCCGCGGTCGCCCGGCTCGTGATTGCCGACGAGGACGACAATAGGGAAACGCTCTATATTTCTGCCGCAGGGACTGTCGATCCGATCACGGTAAAGCTGTGCAGCTACATGAGCGCGAAGGGGCAGCTAGTTCCGTTGTCCGTTGGCGATTTCAAAAAGATTCCCCTCCCTGGGGGCGCCAAGCATTACGAGGTTCTGGAAAAGGTCACGTTTTCGCCCATCGAGCTCTCAACTGGTTGGGATGCGAAGCCTGCGATCGTCCATGCTGAACAAGACGTACCCACTACCATCCGTTCGTTGCGCGAATTGCTGGCGCAGGCTGGCGTTAGCGAAGATGACCTCGACGCTCTGGACCGGATGCTGGCCGAAGCCGATGCCGATAATAATGTCGTTCAGGGTCTGCAGCGGTCAATTCTCACCGCAATGCAGCTGCGCGTTCAGCCTATTCTTGACCGGTTTCAGGATGAAATTTTCCGCCTTCCCATCGACAGTCGACTTGTCATCCTCGGGCCACCAGGAACCGGCAAAACAACGACGCTAATCAAGCGACTTCGGCAGAAGCTCGATTTTGCTTTCCTCGAAGAGGACGAGTTGGAGCTGGTCCGCTTGACAGAAGGCAATGGCGTCGAACACGCAAGCTCTTGGCTGATGTTCACGCCGACCGAGTTGCTAAAGCAATTCGTGAAGGAAGCCTTCAATCGAGAAGATGTCCCCGCCCCGGAACAGCGGATACGTACTTGGGACGATTATCGCCACGTCATTTCACGGCGAGAGCTGCCCATATTGCGATCCGGGACCAACAGCGGGCTCGTCATGCGCGAAGGCGTGAATGTCCTGAAGCCGGAAACCGTTTCGAATCAGATTGCTTGGTTTGAAGATTTCCAGGCGTTTCAACGCGAGCTGTTCCTAAATGCCATCGCGGCGGAAGCGGCGAGGCTTGAAAAGGCTGACGAGAACCGGCTGGCCGCGATCGGCAGACAAATAGGCGCTGCAATCGCACGTGCGGCCGGCAGGCCCGGGCAATTGCTTTCAGAGGTTGCTGGCCTGCTTGATGAGTTGCGGCAGCAAATCGCCGAACTGCGCGAAGAAACACGAACGGCATTGCGCCGTCCGTTGGCCCAGCACGTCAGAACCGATCCAACGTTTCTTGATGCATTGGCCCGCCACATTGCGACATTGGCCCCGGACTCCGACGACGATGTCGATGATGCTGAGACCGATGAAGAGGAAGAAGAAGAAGCAGTACCGCAGCAAGGGCGCCGCGCCGCAGAGGCCGCGTTCATGCGGGCCATGCGTGCAAAGGCCATCGCAGAGGCAAGCAAGCGGCCTCCTGCGCGTGGCAGTCGGGCAGCGCATATTCTGGCTTGGATTGAGGAGCGTGGGGTCGCCCTGCCTCCGTTAGCAGAAACAGGCGAGAAGCTGCTTATCCAGCGTGCTGGCGCGAGAATTGCGAAGGCGCCGACGGATTTCGTACAGAAGATTCCTGCACGTTATCGCCAATTCCGGCGTGCAAAGATCGCGGACGGCGAGTGGTACAATCGTGCGCCGATCTCGGCAAACGACGTTGATCCACTGGAAATCGACATCATTCTTCTAGCCATGTTGCGTACCGCGCGCAGGATGGCTGACGATGCTGTCCTGATGCGCCGTCTGGGAGATCGCGCCCCTGCAATCCTGGGCAACATCGCGGCGCTTCAACGAAATCAGATCTTGGTGGATGAAGCCACCGACTTTTCCCCGATCCAGCTCGCCTGCATGGCGGCGCTGGCAAGCTCTCGCACAGACTCGTTTTTCGCCTGCGGTGATTTCAACCAGCGAATGACACGATGGGGCAGTCGCACCTTGGCTGAATTGGAGTGGCTCTATCCCGATGTTCGGGTCGAGAGGGTAAACGTGGCATACCGGCAAAGTCGGCGCCTTACGGAGTTTGCTGCCCGTCTGGCTGCACCGAGCGCAACGACTGGCGATCCAACGCTCCCAGAGCACATCGAAAACGAGGGCGTTGCACCAGTATTTGGTGGGAATCTCGCCGATGCCCAATCCCTCGCGGCATGGCTGTCGCAGCGCATCCGCGAAATCGAAATCTTCACCCAGCAACTTCCCTCGATCGCTGTGCTGGTAAATCATGCGGACATGCTGGAGCCTCTGGCGGAAGCGCTGAGCGATGCGCTGGCAGACATGAATATTCGTGCGGTTGCCTGCCCAAAGGGGCAAGCGATCGGCCCGGAAAATGATGTGCGCATTTTTGAGGTCGAACACATCAAGGGGCTCGAGTTCGAGGCGGTGTTTTTCGTCGATGTCGACAAGCTGGCCGAAGAAGAGCCGGACCTGTTCGACAAGTACATCTACGTTGGCGCCACGCGCGCCGCGACCTATCTGGGCTTGACTTCGTCGGGTGGGGCGCTGCCCTCTGCGCTACAGGGCGCGTCGGAGCTGATGGGGCAGGATTGGGTATCCTCCGCACGATGATCTCGCGTGGGCCGAATGCGATCTCGTCGCTTGCACAGGATCATGCACATTCGACTTCACGTGCGAAAATCCGCAATGGCCGCAGTTACTTACTGATTCACCGTAGCAATCGCACTGCAGAGGTCAGGGGTTCGATTCCCCTCAGCTCCACCAGCCACCGGCGTTGAAAAGAGACGGTTTCTAAATCAAGTTGCGAGCGATGGTCCGAGCTGGCCATCGCCAGTGTATCGTAGGTGCGCTTTCGTGTGCCTCATGAGCGCGTCGAAGAAGGCATCAATCTCCGCCACTGCCTCTCGAAAATAGCTGGACGAGAGATGCTCAGGGTCCTTCGCGGTCCACGCTTGCGGCCTAGCGGCGTCGGCATGCTGCAATCCCGCATTCGTTGGGACGAACGCCGAGCTGCACGGGTCCCTCGCACCATGTTTTAGTGGGTTCTGCGCGGCAGTCAGGCCGATCGGTCGATGGAACTGACTCGCCGCGCGCTCCGTTCGTTTGTTTCGTTCTTCGCGGATCCTGATCTGATTGGAATTGTGGTTTGGCCCATGGGAAAAGGTCGGCGCAGGGCATCGACGCCGCTCTTTATCAGCGTCTCGTTCAATCGGTC
>DASUIC010000028.1:0-14125 GCA_036273215.1 Sphingomicrobium sp. | reverse complement strand
AATGCCTTTACGTCGACTGCGGCCAGGCCGAACCACTCTCCTCGCAAACGCCGGTCAGCGAAGCGGCGATGCCAATATGCTTCAATCCCCGCTGGGTCATCCGTCTCGATCACGTGAATGATCGAGGCCGCCGTAGGCAGTTGCGCTCTGATCTCCTGCAAAGCTCGGCCAGGATCATCGCTACGTCCGATCTTAAAATGATCGCCCCACTTTATGAGATACACGTATCCGTGGTCTAATCTTGCGGGCTTCGCAGCAGCGGCTTTCGGCGGCGGCAGAACGGCCAAAAGGTGACCGTAGTTGCTGTCCGATCCTGCCAAGCTTCTCAGCGCCTCAACCAGACCCGACTGACCGCCGAAGTGGACCCTCAGAGTCTTCGGATGTGGCACCGATGAGTCTGCGCGACGCTGCAACAGCAGTTCCGCGTTCGATGGCAGGCGACCCAGTGAGACAACTGAGTCTGCAACTCTCCTAAGAAGCTTCTCGCTATCAAGTCGCTCCTGCCAAGCGTTCGGCTCATACCCAGCCTCAGCCAGCGCGTCGGTCCAACCCGCCCAATAAATGCCGCGCCATTTGTGATCCGCTATGCCCGTTGCCCGTTCGAATGCCCTAGCCCCGGGCGGACGGCCGCCATTTGATGCTGCAATCCGCCGGATTTCAGCGATGATGGTTTCTCGCACCAAGCAAGAATAGCTTTAGGTCAGATCAACGCAAGATTTGGATGAGGAGCGCCGGATGGGTTCTTTGGCACCAAAGATGGATGAGCGGGTGGCCGGCGTCAGTTTCGACGAGGACCGCCTCATCGTCGACCTGATGGACGGCCGATCGATCGCCGTGCCGGTCGCCTGGTATCCCCCCTTGCAGACGGCGACTCCCGAACAGCGTGCTGATTGGGAGATCGCGGGCGCGGGTTACGGATCCACTGGCCGCAGATCGACGAGGACCTCAGTGTCGAAGGCTTGCTTCGCGGCGCGCCGGCCGCACGCGCGGCATAAGCTAACGTCACCCCGGGCTTGACCCGGGGCCTGCCTGACTTTGGCCAGTGGGAACAAGGCGGGTCCCGGCTCAAGGGCTACCATCAAAGTACTACTTTGATGGGAACCCAGGCCGGGATGACGGCATGGGCTCGCCCGTTGCGGCTGCGCATCAAACCACTAAGACCTGAGGCTCCGCAACCGTTGGAGTGAGCCCATGCGCCGCCGCACCTTCCTTGCCGCCGTTCCCGCTGCCGCCGTCGCGGTGGCGCTCGAAGCGCAGAGGCCTCGACGCTCCGGCAAGAGCAGCGGGCCCGCCCCGAAAGAAGAAGGCGAGCTTCCCGGATTCGAACCGGCCGGAGCGGAGACGTTCGACCGCCCCGACGTCCACGCCGGCGATCGTCCGGTCGGCGCAAGCTTCGCCTCGCGCTCCGCCGTCTATGGCCGGAATGGCGCGGCGGGGGCGGCGCAGCCGCTGGCGGTGCTCGCGGGAATCGAAATGCTGAAGAGGGGAGGATCGGCGGCCGACGCGGCGGTCGCGATGAACTCGTGCCTCGGCTTCCTCGAGCCAACCAGCAGCGGGATCGGCGGCGACACCTATGCGATGATCTGGGACCCCGCGCTGAAGAAGGTCGTCGGGCTCGCCGGTTCGGGCCGCTCGCCGCGTGGGTTGAGCCTCGAAACGGTCCGCTCGCGCGCGAAGAACGGCGCGATTCCGGCGCTCGGCGCGGTCGCGATTTCCGTACCCGGAGCGCTCGACGGCTGGTGGACCCTGCACCAGCGCTACGGCCGGCTGCCCTGGGCCGAAGTGCTCGCGCCGGCGATCAATTATGCCGAGAATGGCGTCCCGGTGCCCGAGGTCATCAGTTACTACATGCGCCTCAACATGGAGGGGTTCCGGCGCGCGGCCTCGCAGATCGAGGAGATCGCCAACGCCGTACACACCTACGGAAGCGGGCCGGGCATCGGCGAGATCTTCCGCAATCCCGATCTTGCGCGCACCTACCGGATGATAGCCCAGGGCGGGCGCGACGCTTTCTACGACGGACCGATCGCGGACACCATCGAGCGTTATTTCAGGCGCATCGGCGGGTGGATGACCCGAGCCGACCTCGCCGCGCAGCACGCCGTCTGGACCGAGCCGTACCGGACCGACTATCGCGGCACGACGGTCCACGCGATCGGCGAGAACACGCAGGGCATCGCCACGCTTCAGATGCTCAACATGCTCGAGACGTTCGACATGCGCGGAGCGGGGTTCCAGTCGCCGCTCTCGCTCCACCTGCAGGCCGAGGCCAAGCGCCTCGCCTACGAGGACCGCGCGCGCTACTATGCCGATCCGAATTTCTCGAAGGTGCCTGCCGAATACCTCATCTCGAAGGCTTATGCCGCCGAGCGGGCGAAGCTGATCAGCCCCAATCGAATCAATCCGCACGTGTCGCCAGGTCAGGCGCCATCGCATGGCGACACGACCTATTTCACCGTCGCCGACCCGAACGGGCTGATGGTATCGATGATCCAGTCCAACTTCCGGGGAATGGGCTCGGGGCTGGTCGCGGACGGCCTCGGTTTCATGTTCCAGGACCGCGGACAGCTGTTCAGCCTCAAGGACGGCCACCCCAACATCTATGCGCCGGGCAAACGGCCGTTCCAGACGATCATCCCAGGCTTCGCCACGCGCGACGGAGCGCCGTGGATGTCGTTCGGAGTGATGGGCGGCGACATGCAGCCGCAAGGCCAGACGCAGATCATCGTCAACCGGGTTGATTACGGCCTCGATGTGCAGGCCGCCGGCGATTCTCCGCGTTGGCACCACGAGGGCTCTTCGCAGTCGATGGGCGAGGATTCGCCCGGACTTGGACCGCTCGGGCTGCTTCGCCTCGAGCACGGGATCCCACTGCGCACGCGCCAGGCGCTCGCCGACATGGGTTGGAAGATCGGCGCCTCGGACGGCGGCTTCGGCCGCTACCATTGCGTCGAGCTCCGCTCGAGCAACGGCGAGCGGGTCTACGCAGCCGCTAGCGAGATGCGCGCCGACGGGCTGGCGCTCGCTTACTAGCGCTAAGGGTCGACAATGAGAGTGACCGGCCCGTTGTGGCTGTGGACCGGCGAGAACGGGAGCTGGCATTTCTTCACAGTTCCCGAGGACCAATCAGACGAAATCCGCGCCCATTGCCTGGCAGAAAGGCGCGGCTTCAGGTCGGCGCGGGTCGAAGCGACGATCGGCGACGTCACGTGGCGGACGTCGGTATTCCCGATGAAGAGCGGCGGCTATTTCCTGCCGGTGAAGAAGGAAGTCCGCTGTTGCGCGGGCATCGGCGCCGGCGACCAGGTGACGGTGGGGCTCGAATTACTCTAGCTCGTCACCCTGAACTCGTTTCAGGGTCCATTTCCGAGACCCGCTCAGCCCTTCACCGAAATGGATGCTGAAACGAGTTCAGCATGACGGAAAGGGCGCTACGGCGTCTTGTCCGCGGGGTGGCGCGCCGGATAGCGCTGGTGGTGATCGATGTCGTCCTGCTTGTCGACGCCTTCGTGTCCTTCCGGGTCGCGGACCCGCTCCAGCTCGGCCTGGGTGGCGATGTCCTCCTGAAGGTTTCCGCCCGAGCTTCCGCCCTGGTGCGGCGTCGGCTCGCTGGTGTCGCGCTCGATGATGTCGCTGTCGTCTGTCTCGCGTGCGATCTCGGTCCGGCGGTTGTCCATGGCTCTCTCCTTTGGACAACGAACGGGCCATGCGAAGCAGCGTTCCTTGCGCTGACGGAACCATCGCGCGAGCCGTCCGGTTAACGGCGCGATGCAGGACCCATTCAGCGCATTGGCGAACAGCGCGGGCGCGGCGCCGGTTGCCGCTCATGGGCAAGTGCAGGGCCTCAGGATCTTCGGGGTCACGCTGATCGGCGCGACCCAGCATAACTGGCACAAGCTGCTCCTCACCATCGCCTTCATCGTGATCGCGTGGATTATCGCCTGGGTTCTTCGGCAGATCCTCAAGCTGTTCATCGGTACTCGTTCGGGAACGCGATTCCAGTTCTGGGCCAAGCAGGGCGTCAGCCTGATCGTCGCGGCGATCCTCATCCTCGGAGTCATGTCGATCTGGTTCGACAGCCCGGCGCGGCTGGCGAGCGTGCTCGGCCTGATCGGCGCCGGTATCGCCTTCGCGCTGCAGCGCGTGATCACCGCGGTCGCCGGCTATTTCGTGATCCTTCGCGGAAAGACCTTCAACGTCGGCGATCGAATCCTGATGGGAGGCGTCCGCGGCGACGTCATCGGGCTGACCTTCATGCAGACCCGGATCATGGAGATGGGCCAGTCACCGCGCGAGGAGGACGACCAGGATTCGTGGGTGCACAGCCGCCAGTTCACCGGGCGGATCGTGACCGTCACCAACGACAAGGTGTTCGACTGCCCGGTCTATAATTACACGCACGAATTCGCTTATTTGTGGGATGAGATCAGTCTGCCGGTCCACTATCACCAGGATTTCGCCAAGGCGGAGAAGATCATCCTCGATTCAGCCACGAAGCATGCACTGACGGGCAAGGGCCTCGGCAAAAGGGAAGTGGACAGGCTCGAAAAGAGGTTCGGCATCGACGTCGCCGAAATCGATCCGCGCGTGTTCTGGCGGATCACCGAGGACTGGCTCGAGCTTACCGTCAGGTTCCTCGGTCGCGATCACGGGATTCGCGGACTCAAGGACCAGATGACTCGCGACATCATGGCGAGCTTCCAGGAAGCGGGAATCATGATCGCCGCGGTGCGTCAGGAGGCGGTCACGGGACCTCAGCGCGAGAAGGGCAAAGCCGAAGCTTAGTCGGGCGCTTTGGCGAGATCCTCGGCCGTCTGCTCATAGCCGGCGGCCATGTCCACCAGAATGGCCGACATTTCCCGATTGTAGGTCGAATCGGCGAGCCTTCGGCAGCGCTCGGCCTGTCCGTTCAGGGCCTCGACCTGCTCGTCGGTGACATCGACCAGCATGTTGATCGCTCCGGTGAAATGGCCGTCCGGGTCGAACAGCGGAGTGGGATACGGGCGGAAGGCGATCCGCGATCCGTCCGGCCGAAGCGCGATCGCGACCTTGCCTCGGACCTCCTCGCGATTCTTGATCGCGTCGGCCATCGGGCATTCGGCATGCGGCATGAAATCGCCGTTGGTGGTGTAGATTCGCCAAGTCACACACCAGCGGTCCTGACCGAGCTGCGGCACCCGGCCGGCAAGCTCGATGCAGGCGCGATTCCAATAGGTGACCGCCCCGTCCGGGTCCGCGATGTAGATCGGGATCGGGAGCTCATCGAGCACAGTCCGCCAGTCGGACTCGTTCGACAGCGCTTCGAGCGCGGTGTCGAGAAGCCCCTCAGGATTTTGACTGGCCAGCATCGTCCCCGCTTCAGGTTGCACTGCAGGTCATTTCCCAACCGGTCATGTCCGCTGGAGTTCCGGTCCGGGACAGAAATCTATGCTGCTGTGTTAGTGCGACAACAGATCCGGAATCGGTTCGGAGCCGAAATTTCTGTGGATGAACGGTCCACAAGATCGCGCGTCTAACGCAGGCGCTTGACCAGCAAGCGTCCGTCGTCGCCCGACTTCACCTCGAAGTTGGGGACCGCTTTGATGAGGTCGGAAAGGCGCGTGTAGCCGTAGTTGCGGGCGGCGAAGCTCGACACCGCCTTCGCCCTTTGCCCGAGCTCCGAAAGAGGCGCGTAGCCCTCTTCGTCACGCTTCGACGCCTTGTACGCCGAGCCGAGGACCTGAAGCAGTTCATGGTCGACCGGGCGTTGCCCCTTGCCCGTGGCGGGCTGTTCGAGCTGCTCCTCGTCCTCCGTCGCGAGTGCTCCGACATCGAAGAAGCGGCTGCAGGCCTGCTGGAACGACACCGGCGTCTTCGCCGTGCCGAATCCCCAGACCTGAAGCCCGTCCTCGCGGATTCGCTGAGCGAGCGGCAGGAAATCGCTGTCCGACGACATGATTCCGAAGCCGTCGACATTGCCCCGGTAGAGGAGGTCCATCGCGTCGATGGTCATCTTCATGTCGGTCGCGCTCTTGCCCTTGACGACGTCACGCTGCTGCATCTGGATGATCGAATGCTCGCTCGACAGCGCGCTCCAGCCTTTGAGGCTGGGTTTCTCCCAATTCCCATAGGCTCGGCGGATGTTGATCGTTCCGAGCTCCCCGAGCACCAGGAGTACTTCGTCGAGATGCTCGGGCGAGGCGTTGTCGGCATCGATCAACAGCGCGATGTTCGGTTCCTGGTCAGGTCTGCGCTCAGCCATTTCGTAGTCCTTTTCTAAGGCCCTACTAGCGCGCCTCCGCACAATGGCCACAGCCAGATGCGCTCTGTCGCGCAAGCCTGAGCGGCAGATGATCGCTTCGGGAACGAAACGCCGGTTGCAACGCTAATGCGTGCACAGGGGGCGCGTTGTGGAAGGGACGAAACGATGATGAAGCTCTGTCTTGCCGCAGCCCTTGCCGCCGCAAGTGTTTCGGTGGCCGGCTGCGACACGTACCCCGGCGGATATGGCTACGGGTACGGCAATCCTTATTACAACAATGGCTATTACAACGGCGGCTATTACAACAATGGCTACTACGGTAATGGCTACAACAACGGCTATTATTACGACAGCCAGGGCCGACGCATTGCAACAGGCGCGGCCGTCGGCGCAGCGACTGGCGCAGTTGCCGGTGCTGTTCTCCCAGGCATCAGCCCAGTTGGCGGCGCGATTGCCGGCGCGGTGCTCGGCGGTGTTCTCGGTGGCGTCGTGAACGGTCATCAATATTATCGCGACACCCGCGGCTATTGTTATTACGTCGACCAATACGGTCAGCCGCACTACAGCTACGACATCCGCTGCTAAATGGATCAGCGGCCGCGGTGAGCGGTCCTGACCTGAGTTTGAGCTTGCCAATCGAGCGGGGCGGAGGGTCTTCTTCCGCCCCGTTCTTGGGTGTGGGCGCTCCGTTCCATTCCATTTTCGCCACGGCTCATGGACCATAAAATGTCGTCGCGGGAACGAAACTGCGGTTAGCGCACTGATTCGCGTGAGGGGGTTTGAAGAGCTTTGGAGGACGATCGAATGAAACGTCTGCTAATTTCGGCCGCCGCCGCGAGCAGCATCGCGCTGAGCGGCTGTGCAACCACCCCGGCCTACGATCATGAGGTCGCCTCGACAGCGACCGGAGCAGCGCTCGGCGCGGGCGCGGGCGCTCTTGCAGGTTCGGTGCTTCCGGGCATCGGAACGGCGACCGGCGCGGTCGCCGGCGCAGTGCTCGGCGGAGTCGTCGGCGCCATAGTCGGCGGCCGCCAATATTATCGCGATACGCGCGGCTATTGTTATTACGTCGACCAATATGGTCAGCCGCATTACAATTACAGCGTAAGGTGTTAGCGTAAGCTGCTCAGGCGGGGCGGAAGCTACCTTCCGCCTCGTCGAGCAGATAAAGCCGACCTTCGGCAATCGAAAAATGGCCGCCGTGGAGCTTCAGGCGGCCGTCTTTCTCACGCTCGGCGATCCACGGGAATGTCCTGAGGTTGGCCAGGCTGACCTTCACCGCTTCGTGCTCCATGTCGAGAAAGGCGGAGCGGTCCAGTTCCGAATGCCTCGATCGCACCTGGTCCCTCGCGTCGTTAAGCATGCGCACCCAGTCGCCGATGAAATGGCCTTCGCCGGGAGGCACATTGTCGAAATTGCCGGTCAGCGCGGCCGCGCAGCCGCCGCATTTGCCGTGACCCATCACCAGGATTTCGCCGACGTTGAGCTGCGTCACAGCGAACTCGAGTGCAGCCGAAACCCCGTGAAATCCGCTGCTCGTCTCGTAAGGCGGAGCGAGCGCCGCGATGTTGCGCGCGACGAACATCTCGCCGGGGCGTGCATCGAAAATCTGCGCCGGATCGGACCGGCTGTCGGCGCAAGCAAGGATCATCACCTGCGGGTTCTGGCCCTCCGCCAGCTCCGTCCAGCGGTCTCGCTCGCTCGCCCAGTTGTTTTCACGGAAACGGCGATAGCCTTCGATCAGCTGCTTCATGTAGGGCATGGCGGTCGCGCTAGCCGCCGCGGGGCAGGGGTGGCAACCCTTCGGCCCAGTCGCTATCTGCCGCCCCATGAACGCGCCCGTCGCAGGTCCCAAACCGCGCAAGCCCGACTGGATCCGGGTCAAGGCGCCCGTCAGCGAAGGATATCACGCGACGCGCCGGCTGATGCGCGAGCTCAATCTCGCTACCGTTTGCGAGGAGGCGGCTTGCCCCAACATCGGTGAGTGCTGGACCAAGAAGCACGCGACGGTGATGATCCTCGGCGACACCTGCACGAGGGCCTGCGCCTTCTGCAACGTGAAGACTGGCATGCCGCGCGCCGTCGATCCCCTGGAGCCGGAGCATGTCGCGAAGGCGGCGGCGGAGCTGGGGCTCGAGCATATCGTCGTGACCAGCGTTGACCGCGATGACCTTGCCGACGGAGGGGCGTCGCAATTCGTCAAGGTCATCGAGGCGCTTCGCCGGAACACGCCGTCGACCACGATCGAAATCCTGACGCCGGACTTCCGCAACAAGAGCGAGGCCGCGGTCGACGCGATCGTCGAGGCCGGACCGGACGTCTACAACCACAATCTCGAGACGGTGCCGCGGCTCTATCCCACGATCCGGCCCGGCGCCCGCTATTATGCCTCGCTTCGACTGCTCGAGAGCGTCAAGCGCAAGGCGCCGCACATCTTCACCAAATCGGGGCTGATGGTCGGGCTCGGTGAAGAACGGCTCGAAGTCCACCAGGTGATGGACGACATGCGCTCGGCGGGTGTCGATTTCCTGACCATGGGCCAGTACCTTCAGCCCACACCGCGCCACGCCAGGGTCGAGGAGTTCGTCACCCCAAAGGCGTTCGACGCTTATGCCGCGATCGCGCGGGCCAAGGGGTTCCTGCTGGTGGCCGCGTCGCCGCTCACACGTTCGAGCTATCACGCGGGCGACGATTTCAAGAAGATGCAGTCGGCACGCATCGCGCAGCTGGAGCGTTCGAACGGCTGATGCCGCGGCACAGCGAAACCACGCACCTTCCGTACACTCCGGAGCAGCTGTTCAACCTCGTTGCCGACGTGAAGGATTATGACCAGTTCCTGCCGTGGGTGGTCGCGGTCCGGGTGCGCTCGTCGAGCGAGAGGGAGACCGTCGCCGACCTCGTCGTCGGCTTCAACGCGTTCAAGGAGCGGTTCACCAGCCGGGTCGTGAAGGACCCACCGACCAAGATCTGCGTCGACTATGTCGAGGGGCCGCTCAAATACCTCCACAACGAGTGGGACTTCGAGCGTGCGGTCAATGGCGGCACCAACCTCCACTTCTCGGTCGATTTCGCGTTCAAGTCCCGGCTGTTCGAAACGCTGGCCGGAGCGATGTTCGACCGCGCGCTACGGCGCATGACAGCCGCCTTCGAGCAGCGCGCAGCGGCGCTTTACGGCATCAAGAGCTCGAGCGCGCAGAGCGCCGCCTGAAGGCGCACGCCCGAACGGCTCTTCTCGTCGAAGAATTTCTGGTCAGCGACGATCTTGGCCGGGTCGGCGTCGCGCTCGGCTCGGGCGAAGACCACGGTGCCGACCGGCTTCGACGGAGTCCCGCCGCCCGGCCCGGCGATGCCCGTGATCGCGACCGCCACATCCGCGTCAGAGGCGGCGAGCGCTCCGCGCGCCATCGCCCACGCGGTGGCGACGCTGACCGCGCCGAAGGTCTCGACAACCTCCTCGCTGACCTTGAGCTCGGTGATTTTGGCTGCGTTCGAGTAAGTGACGTAGCCCGCCTCGAACACGTCGGAGGAGCCGGGGATTTCGGTCAGCGCGGCGCTGACCAGGCCGCCGGTGCAGCTTTCCGCCACGGCCAGCCGCCGTCCGGCGCCGCGGTTGGCATCGACCACCTCGCGCGCCTTCGCCACCAGCAGCTCGGGAAGAAGGAACTCGCTCACGCGAACAGGCCCATGCGAATGCTGGCGACGGCCTGCGCGGCGATTCCCTCGCGGCGGCCGGTAAAGCCGAGCCCTTCCGTCGTGGTCGCCTTGATGCTGACCTGGTCCATGCTCACGCCCAAAATCTCCGCGATCCGGCCCCGCATCGCCGAGCGGTAGGGCCCGACCTTCGGTTCCTCCGCGATGACCGTACAATCCACATGATCGACGATGGCTCCGCGCGAGCGGAGCAGCTCCGCGGCGTGCGTGAGGAAGAGGGAGGACGCCGCGCCGCGCCACCGCGCGTCGGACGGCGGAAAATGCTCGCCGATGTCGCCGAGGCCAGCCGCTCCGAGCAAAGCGTCGGTGATCGCGTGAAGGACGACGTCCGCGTCGCTGTGGCCGGCGAGGCCGCGGCTGTGCGGCACTTCCACGCCGCCGAGCATGATCGGTCCTTCGCCGGCGAAGGCGTGCACGTCGAAGCCCATGCCGGTGCGCGGCGCCAGACTTCCGGCGAGCCATCGGGCGGCTCGGTCGAAATCGGCCTGGGTGGTCAGTTTCTCGAGCGCCGGGTCGCCCTCGACCGCCGAGACGCGCTTGCCTGCAGCTCGGAGCACCGATGTTTCGTCCGTAGGCTGCCCGCCAGACCAGGAGCGATAGGCGTCCATTAGCGCATCCATCCGGAACGCCTGCGGAGTCTGGACCCGAACCACACCCCTTCGGTCGACGTATTCTCCCAGTCCATCTTGGAGCTGCGCCAGCGTGTCTCCGACGGCGAGCACAGGCGCGGCGCCGTCGAAGAATTCCAGCTGCGCGATAAGGCGATCGACCACTTGCGTCGGGCAGAAGGGCCGCGCAGCGTCGTGGATCAGGATCGCATCGGAATCGATAACCTCGAGTCCCGTGCGCACGGAATCCGATCGCTGCGCGCCGCCCTCGATGAACGGCCCTACGTCGAGCCCGTTCAGCGCTGCCGCGGCGAGCTTGTGCTGACCCTTGCCGATGACCACGCGCGCTTTGCTGATCGCCGGGTGGTTGATCAGCGCCTCGACCGCCCAGCGGAGCACGGGCTTGCCGCCGATCAGCCGAAATTGCTTGGGCATGCCGCCGCCGAGGCGCTCGCCTTTGCCGGCTGCGACGATCAGTGCGGTGGTGGTCACGGGGGCGGGGTCTAGGACCGCTCGCCTTGTCCGCCAAGGGCTGTTCCCCTATCTGCGAGCGACCCATGCAGACGTTGAAGCCCATCAGGATCGGCCCGGTGGAGGTCGCGTCGCCAGTGATCCTGGCGCCGATGACGGCCGTCACCGATTTGCCGTTCCGCCGCGCGGTCAAGCGCTACGGAGCGGGGCTGACGGTCAGCGAGATGATCGCCAGCCAGGCGATGATCCGCGAGACCCGCCAGTCGCTCCAGAAGAGCCTGTGGGACCCGTGCGAGGAGCCGGTCTCGATGCAGCTCGCCGGCTGCGAGGCCAGGGTGATGGCCGAAGCCGCCAGGCTCAACGAGCAGCGCGGGGCGGCGATCATCGACATCAACATGGGCTGTCCGGTGAGGAAGGTGGTCAACGGCTGGGCCGGATCGGCGCTGATGCGCGATCTGAACGGCGCCGCGGCAATCATCGAGGCGACGGTCAAGGCGGTGAAACTGCCTGTGACCCTGAAGACGCGCATGGGATGGGATCACCACAGCCTCAACGCGCCCGAGCTCGCGCGCATCGCCGAAGACCTCGGCGTGCAGATGATCACCATCCACGGCCGCACCCGCTGCCAGATGTACAAGGGCGAGGCGGACTGGGCGTTCGTGCGGCGCGTCAAGGAGGCGGTGTCGATCCCAGTCATCGTCAACGGCGACATCCATTCGCTCGATGATGCGCGCGAGGCGCTGCGGCTCTCGGGCGCCGACGGCGTGATGATCGGGCGCGGCGCCTACGGCCGCCCGTGGTTCGTCGCGCAGGCGATGGCGGAGCTCGGCGGCGGAGGGAAGAGGCCCGACCCGAGCCTCGACGAGCAACTCGCGACCATGCTCCGGCAATATGACGAAATGCTGCAGCTCTACGGCACCCAGACCGGCGTCAACCTCGCCCGCAAGCACATCGGCTGGTACACCAAGGGACTGCCCGGCTCGGCCGAATTGCGCAACCGGGTCAATCAGCAGGACGATCCCAAGGTGGTCGTCAGCATGTTGCAGGACTTCTATTCGCCGTGGCTCGAGCGTTCGGCTGCTTGAATTGTGTTCTACTAGCCTCTATCCAGAAAGTGCCGAATCTTCAGGTGGAGAACCGAGATGAAGCATATTCTGAGCGGAATGGCCTTTTTGTCGATTCTGCTGCTCCCACAACCTCTTAGCGCTCAGACGGTAAGTGGTAATTGGGTGACATACTCGTCATCGGGCATATTTGACGGGAAGGAATACAATTCACTTTCGTTTAACTACAGCAATGATGAAGTTCGAATGAACTTCACTGATGGCACAACCTTTACTCAAGTCTTGCCCTTCGAGGATTTTTGGGGCTTGCTTGAGCTAACGATTGATCAGAATCACGGTGGAAGTTTTGATTGATTCTCTCTGGATCTAATGAGAGCTGATGTCCGTGATTCGTAGGCTGCGCTTCGGCCAAATTTTTGTATTAAGCATTATTCGGGCCGAAGCGCAGGCTGCACTTATGATCCGGCCGACGTATCCACTGTTGTAAGATTCTTCTGCCCGTTGCGAGAATGCCCGCTGCAAATGCATGGCACTTTGATCAAACTGTGTTGTTGATGCAACGGTCGTGCTAAGGCGCAACGGATGGATGCGCGTACGGCCGAATCGCCTGTGAATCTGCAGCGGGAAGGCTGGCTTCAGCGCGAGCGCGCGAGTGGACGGTTTTACGATCGAATAGCGACCGTCCTTGGGCTGTTTCTTGCGGCGATGGTGGGACTAAGCATCTGGCTCCTACGCCGGAGCGCAGAACCGGGCACACTGGCTTCGCCGCCTCTCATTGCTCTGTTGCTTGTAGCTATCCTGCTGCCGGCCATTACACTGATGGCGCTTTACGCGCGCAAGGTTGCGGTGAGGCGCGCCGAAAGGGGCGGACTCGGCAGCGGGCGTCTTCATGTTCGTCTCGTAGCGCTGTTCACCGCCATTGCGGCAGTTCCAACTGTGCTGGTCGCGATCTTTGCGTCGCTCTTATTCCAAAGTGGCTTGGAGTTCTGGTTCTCCGATCGCTCACGAACGATGCTCGAGAATACGGTACAAGTCGCTCAAGTAAGCTATCAGCGTGAGGTCGAGCATGTTGCGGCAGAAACGCTGGCCGCGAGCGACAATCTGGCAGATTATCTGCAGCAAGTATCGTATGATGACCCCCGTTTCGGCGAGGCATTCGCGAAATATCAAGTTCTAAATAGGCAGTTATCTGAAGCTATTATTTTTACATACAAACCAGACAAACAGGTACGCACACTCGCTTTGGTTAATCCATATAATCGTGACTTAGAAAAAGTAATCACATCTGAAAAAATGGAGGAGCTAAAAACTCGCAATATTGTATCAGTGAACTCTAGTGACAGAATCGGCGACATCACTAGGATAAATTGGGGTCCTTACACCTATCTTTATATGTCCAGAGTATTCGATCCATTATTTGCCGACGAAGTCAACAAGGCAAATGATGTGATGCACGACTATCGTGCTCTGCTTGCTCACTCGCGAGTGAATCAGCTCAAGTTCAACGGAGCGCTTTTGCTAGGCGCCTTGCTGATCGTTGCGCTTGCGATCCTGACAGCATTGCGCATCGCCGACCGGCTCGTCAGGCCCGTTGGCGAGCTGGTCAACGCCGCCGGGCGCGTCGAGGAAGGCGACTTCTCCGCGCGTGTGCCGGTGAGCAAGACCGAGGACGAAGTCCAGACCCTCGCCACGGCGTTCAACCGAATGACCGGCAGGCTCGAAGAGCAGACGAATGAGCTGCGCAGCGCCAACACCCAGCTCGAAACCCGACGCGCGTTCATCGAGGCGGTGCTGTCGAGCGTCACCGCGGGTGTGATCGCGGTCGATTCGAAGCACCGGATCCTGCTCCTCAACCGCTCCGCCGAGACCTTGCTCGAGAAAGGGGAGGCGATCGAAGGCCAGCCGCTTGGTTCCGTCTCGCCCGAGCTCGAGGAGTTCATGCGCGGGCAGCAGTCGGAGGCGACTGTGCTGATGGCTTCGGCGGGCATCCAGAGGACGCTCGCGGTCAAGCGCGTCCGCTATCAGGACGG
>DASUIC010000027.1:0-48393 GCA_036273215.1 Sphingomicrobium sp. | reverse complement strand
GAAGTCACTGGCTTCCCGCCCTTTCTTTTGTCCGCCTTGGCCGTATGAATCTGCCGGGAGGGGGCGGCGCGCAACGGACATGGGCGCTCTGGGAACGACAGGACTGGTGATTGTGGCGTTGGCGATCCTGTGGGTCGCCATAGCGGGGTGGGTGTCGCTGCGCGCAGCCCGGCGCCTGCAGGCCGCAAACCGCGTGCTGGACGCAGCTCGAACGAACGCCGTCCTGCTCGGAATCTCCCCGGCACGCCCGATGCTGGTTCGTCCGGACGGGAGCATCGAGATCGACGCGCAGCTCGTTCGCGATCTCGGGATCTCGTCTAAGCCGGCGAACCTGAGCGATCTTGCAAGCCCGGGCCAAGGGCTGTTGCTCGAGGATTCCGCACGGTTGCGCGAAGATATCGACGCTGCCCGACTGTCGGGCGGTCGCATCGCTCGCAGGGTCAGAGTCGCGGATTCTGCGCGCGTATTCGACGTTCGGGGCGGCCCGGCCCCCGCTCCCGAACCGGCAGGCGCCTTGCTTCTCTGGTTCCTGGACTCCAGTTCCGGGGAGGAGGAACGGGCGAGCCTCGCGCTCCGGCTGCGCCAGATCGAGGCCGCGCTCAACTCGTTGACCCAGCTGATCGAAGCCGCGCCCTTCCCGATGTGGTATCGAGGCGCGGATCTGAAGCTCGGGCTCGTCAACAGCGCCTACGTCCATGCGGTCGAAGCCCACGACGCTGCCGATGTAATCGACCGCGGCGTCGAGTTGATCGACGCCGAAGGTGAAAGCAGCCCGGTGGCTACTGCTCACCAGGCGCATGAGGGCGGATCGATCGTCTCGCGGATGCAGCCGGCGATCATCCATGGCGAGCGGCGCATGTTGAGAATCGTCAACGTTCCGCTTTCGACCGGGGCGGTCGCGGGCTTTGCTGTCGATGTTCAGGACCTGGAGGACGCACGGTCGGAACTCGTGCGTCACATGGAATCGCAGCGGGAACTCGCCGACCGGATGACTGCGGGCACAGCGCAGTTCGATTCCGACCGAACGCTCGCCTTTTTCAATCGGCCATTCGCGGCAATGACGCAGCTGGACCCGGAGTGGCTGTCCGAACGGCCGGAGTTCGATCGATTGATCGACCGGATGCGCGAGCAGCAACGGCTGCCCGAAGCCCGGGACTTCCCGGCGTGGAAGGACGAGCGCCGCGCCTGGTTCACCAGCGCCGACGAGGTGATCGAAGAGGAGTGGATGCTCGCCAACGGCGATCACATCCGGGTCGTCGCCCAGCCGCTTCCCGATGGTGGCCTCCGGTTGTTTCTCGAGGACAGGACCGAGCAGCTGCGGCTCGCATCGGCGCGTGACACCTTGCTGAGAGTACGGGCGGCCACGTTCGACAATCTGTTCGAGGCGATCAGCGTTTTCGCGAGCGACGGGCGGCTCTACCTGTGGAACCGGCGCTTCCTCGAGGATTGGGAGCTCGACGAGGAGTGGCTGGCGACGCACCCGAGGGTCGATGAGCTCGTACCCGCGATGGCGCGCAAGCTCGTCAATCCCACCGCGGCGGCGCAAATTCGCGAAATGGTGCGCCAGACCACCAACGAGCGGCAGTCGGCCAACGGCCGCGTATCGATGACCGACGGGCGCCACTTCCAGTTCGCGGCGGTGCCGCTGCCCGACGGCAACGCGCTGTTCACGATGGTGGACGTTACCGACTCGACCCGGATAGAGGCCGCGCTTCGCGAACGGGCCACTGCGCTGGAGGAAGCGGACCGGGTGAAGACCGACTTCGTAGCCAACATGAGCTATGAGCTGAGGACTCCGCTGACCTCGATCGGCGGCTTCGCCGAGCTGCTCGGCGGCGGTTACGCCGGCCATCTCAGTCCCAAAGGCAAGGATTATGTCGGGGCGATCCTCGAATCGGTCGAGCGGCTTTCGAAGCTGATCAACGATGTGCTCGATCTTACGACGGGCGACACCCGCGGAGTCGCCCTGGAGCGTGAGCGGGTCGACATTTCCGGTCTGTGCCGCGCCGCGGCCGATGCAGCGAAACCCCGCGTCGACGAGAAAGCACAAAAGCTCGAGCTGGAGGTCGACGCTTCGGCAGGACATGTGTTCGGCGACGTTCGCCGCCTGCGCGAGTCGATCGAGCACGTTCTTCAGAACGCCATTGCCTACACCGACCGCAAAGGCAGAATCGGTCTGACTGCCGGCGGTGACAAGAAGCAGGCCGTCATCCGGATCGCCGACAATGGTTCGGGGATTGCGCCGGAAGACCTTCCGCGAGTGTTCAACCGGTTCGACCGCGTCGAGGAAGCGGGGGTTCGCGGTGAAGCCGCGCTCGGGCTGGGGCTGCCCCTCACGCGCCAGTTTATCGAAGCACACGGCGGCACGGTCGAGCTCACGTCCGACAAAGGCAAGGGAACCACGGTCACCCTGACGATCCCGCGCGGCACGAAATGATTCTCGAAGACGAGCGGGCCACGGCTGAGCTTGGCGCCGCGCTTGCAGCGGCAGCGCTGCCGGGAGACGTGATTACCCTCTCCGGGCCTCTCGGCATCGGCAAGACCGCGCTTGCGCGGGGATTCATCCACGCACTCGGCTATGAGGCGGACGTCCCGAGCCCGAGTTTCGCAATCGTTCAGCCGTATGAGGAACTCGATCCGGCGGTCTGGCATATCGATCTTTACCGGATCGACGACCCGGCCGAGATGGATCAGCTAGGCCTCGATTCGGCGGCGGAGGCCGTGCTTCTCGTAGAGTGGCCGGAGCGCGCAGGGGCCGGCGCCTGGCCGCAAGCGCTTCGGCTCGACCTCGACTTTGCCGAAGGCGACGCTCGGCGCTTGACAGCGAAGGTGCCCCCGTCATGGAAAGGACGATGGCCTCCACGATGACACCGCCGGCGCATGCCCCTGAATTCCTTGCTTCTTGTGGCTGGCAGGGAGCGGAAATCCTGCCGCTGGCGGGCGACGCCTCGTTTCGGCGGTACTTCCGGGTGATCCAGGGCGAGAGGACGGCCGTGCTGATGGATGCGCCGCCGCCGCACGAGGACCCTCGCCCGTTCGTCGCGGTCGCCGAGTGGCTGCTCTCGCGCGGCCTCAGCGCGCCTGAGATCCTCGCGAGGGACCTCGACAAAGGATTGCTGCTGCTCCGCGACTTTGGGAGCGAGCGCCTGCGCGAGACGCTCGACTCCGATCCCATGCGCGAGCGGGAGCTGTACGAACTTGCGACCGACCTCCTTGTCGACCTGCACCGGCACCCTCCAATGGCGGGACTGCCGGTCCACGGGATCGATCAGTGGCTAACCGAGCTGCGGCTGTTCACCGAATGGTATTGCCCCGCGGTCGGGGCGGACGTGGACGTCGCCGCTTATGAAGCAGCATGGCGCGAGGTGCTCGAGCCGGTCGCTCGCGACGGTCTTGGCCCGGTGACCGTGCTTCGCGATTTTCATGCAGAGAATATCATGCTCGTCGAGGGGAGGAAGGGCGTTGCGCACCTTGGCCTTCTCGATTTCCAGGACGCCCTGATTGGCCATCCCGCCTACGATCTCGCCTCCGTCCTCGAGGATGCACGGCGCGACGTGCCGCCGGCGATCGAGCAGGCGATGGTTGACCGCTATCTCGAGGCGACCGGACATGGTGCCCCGTTCGAGAGCGCTTACTGGGTGCTCGCAGCCCAGCGGAACACGCGCATACTCGGAGTCTTCACGCGCCTCTGGAAGCGCGACAACAAGCCGCATTATCGCAGCTTTCAGCCGAGAATGTGGGGCCTGCTGGAGCGCGACTTGGACAAGCCTTCTCTCGGTCCCGTACGCGAGTGGTTCCAATCGAATATCCCGGCCGATCGCCGCCGAGAGCCGTGGAAGAAGGCGGCATGACTCAGGCTAAGCGCGCGCTTCGTCTTCGCGCCGAAGTCGCGGCCAGCGTCCCGCGTACCGCAATGATCATGGCTGCCGGCCTTGGCAAGCGGATGCGGCCGCTGACCGCGACCCGCCCCAAGCCGCTGATCGAGGTCGGAGGGAAGGCGCTGCTCGATCACGTCCTCGAGAAGCTGCGTGCCTCCGGGGTCGAGAAAGTCGTGGTCAACGTCCACTACCTTCCGGACGCGCTCGAAGCGCACCTCGAATCCCGCGAGCATGGGCTCGAGATCGCCATTTCGAACGAACGCGACCTGCTGATGGAAACGGGCGGTGGCCTGGTCAAAGCCGCACCGCTGATTGACAGCGATCCCTTTCTCGCGATCAACAGCGACAATCTGTGGATCGATGGCCCTGCGGACACGCTGAAGCTGCTCGCGTCTCAGTGGGACGACGAGCGGATGGATGCTCTGCTGCTTCTGGTGCCACAGGCTCGAGCCTTGAACCACAAGGGCTCCGGCGACTTCCACATGGACCGTGCAGGCCGTATTCGCCGGCGCGACCGAAGCCATGTCGCGCCGTTCGTTTTCACCGGAATCCAGATGGCATCGAAGCGCCTGCTCCGCGATGCCCCGGAAGGGCCGTTCTCGACGAACGTTCTGTGGGACCGCGCGATCGAAGAAGGGCGCTGCTTCGGCGCAGTGCATCAGGGATTGTGGTTCGATGTGGGCACCCCTGAGGCTATCCAGATGACGGAATCGGCGCTCGAGAATGTCTGAGGCGTTACGGCGCCTTCCCATCTTCACCATCCCCTCGCACCGCTCCTTCGCGGACTCGCTCGCGGCCGGAGTGATCGCCCGGTTCGGCAAAGAGCCGCTCGGTCTCGCGAGAGGACGAATCCTGTTGCCCAACAACCGCGCCGTTCGAGCGGTGACCGACGCCTTCGTGCGGGCGAGCGGCGATGGCCTGCTTCTGCCGCGACTGATCCCGATCGGCGACCCGCAGCTCGATGAGCGGATCGGGGCCGCGCTGGAGCCAATTCACGACGAACCAGCACCGCCGGCGATCGACTCGACAGAACGCGTGCTGAAGCTCGCTTCGCTGATCGCTGGCGAGGGTTCGGCCGAGGCATTGCGCCTTGCGGCCGACCTCGCGCGGACGCTTGACGCGCTGCTCATCGAAGAGGTCGAGCCGTCGCGCCTGCGCACCGCCGTCCTCGATACCCACGAGCTCGCGCAGCACTGGGCACATTCGCTGGCGCGGCTCCAGCTGATCTATGAAGCATGGCCGGAAATCCTTCGCGACGCGGGGGCGATCGACCTGGCGGAGCGGCGCAACCGTCTGCTCGAGCGTCTATCCGAACGGTGGAAGAGCAACCCCCCTCCCGGATTCACCATCGCAGCCGGAATCACCACCGCCGCGCCCGCGGTAGCGGCGGTAATCCGCCGAGTTGCGCGCATGCCGGAAGGCGTGGTCGTGCTTCCGGGGCTATGGCTCGCGGACCTATTCCCCGACAATGAATGGGCGGCGCTCGGGCCCGACGAGAACGGCCGCGGCGAAACCGCGCATCCGCAATATCATCTGAAGCTGCTCCTCGACCGCATCGGTGTCGCGCGCGAGGAGGTGCAGCGCTGGCGGTGGTCCGGCCGGGCAGCGTCGCCTGCCGCGCGTTCGCGCGCGGTAGCCAATGCGATGGCCGCTCCCGATTTTTCCCACAAGTGGGAAACCCTTCGTCCGGCCGAGCGGCGCCTGAGTGGCATTCGCCTCGCGGAACTTCCCGATCGGGCAGCCGAAGCGCAGGCGATCGCTCTGGCGCTGCGCCAGACGTTGGAAACCCCGGGCAAGACGGCGGCGTTGGTGACCCCTGACCGGCAGCTCGCGAGTCGCGTCGCCGCGCTTCTCCGCCGCTGGGGAATCGAGGCCGACGACAGTGCCGGCAAGCCGCTGTCTCAGGCCGCTTGCGGAACGCTGCTTCTAGGCATCGCGTCGGCTGCTGCGGAGGAACTCGCGCCGGTGCCGCTGCTCGCGCTGCTCAAGCATCCGCTGGTCGGAGGAGCGGGAGAGGAAAGGGCGCGCTGGCTAGAACATGTCCGTACGCTCGACCTTGCGCTGCGAGGTCCCAGACCGCCTGCGGGACTGGCCGGGCTCGATGCTCACTTCACTGAAAAGGATAGGATGCACCCGTGGAGCGCGGTTCGTGATCGCATTGCCAGCATTGACGGAGTGCTGAGCGAACCGCTTCCGCTGTCGAGCTTTGCCGCCCGGATCGCAGAGGCCGCGACGGCGCTCGCCGATGACGCGGCCTGGCGCGGTTCCGACGGCCGAATGGCGGCGGAGCTCTTCGCCGAGCTGCAGACTTCCCCGTCCGCGGCCCAACTTATGGTGTCCGCGGATGATGCGCTGCCGCTGCTTCGGCAGCTTCTCGACGGACACGCCGTGCGGCCGCCCTATGGCGGGCACCCGCGAATCTTCATCTGGGGCCTGCTGGAAGCGCGGCTGCAGCGCGCCGATTTGCTGGTGCTCGGCGCACTTAACGAAGGCGTCTGGCCGGCGCTTCCAGCACCCGATCCCTGGCTTCCTCCGAAGGTGCGCGCGACGCTCGGAATGCCGACGCTCGAATTCAGGATCGGCCTCGCAGCGCACGACTTCGCAAGCGCCCTCGGCGCTCCGGAAGTACTGATCACGCGCGCCAAGCGTGACAGCCGCTCGCCGACCGTGGCATCGCGTTTCCTCCTGCGCCTCGAGGCGATGACTGGTGGTCTCCCGCGCGATCTGGTGCTCGAGCGGATCACTCGCGCGCTGGACGATCCGGGACCGCCTCATCCGGTTGATCGACCCGCACCGGCGCCTCCGCAGGAGCAGCGGCCCGACCGCATTTCGGTGACCTCGGTCGATCGTCTCAAGGCCGATCCGTTCGCATTTTACGCCAGCTCGATCCTGCGGCTGCGTGCTCAAGACCCCGTCGATGCAGACCACACGGCGCGGTGGAAGGGGGAGGCGGTCCACAAGGTCTTCGAGGAATGGCTGCTCCACGACGAGTGCGATCCGGACAAGCTGCGCGGAAGGGCCGAGCGGCTCCTCGCCGATGAGGCGATCCATCCGATGCTGCGTGCATTGTGGGCGCCGCGCCTGCTCGAGGCGATCGACTGGATCGCGGAGCTCGAGAGGAAGAACCAGCGCGAGGGTCGGAAACCGCTTCGTTCGGAGATCACCGGCGAAGCCCCGCTCGCCGGAATCTTGGTGCATGGCCGCGCCGACCGAATCGACCGGCTTCCCGACGGCGGTCTTGCGATCGTCGATTACAAGACCGGCAAGCCTCCGGCGAGGAAAGCGATCGAGGCGGGATTCGCCCTTCAGCTGGGGCTGCTCGGGCTGATCGGCCGCGCTGGCGGGTTCGAAGGAGTCACCGGCGAGCCGGAGGCGTTCGAATATTGGTCACTGATCCGCGATCGCGGTGGCTTCGGCAAATGTGTCGCGGCCGACAAGGACATGCAGGAAGGTGAGTTCCTCGACCGCGCCTATGGCTCATTCGCAGACGCCGCGGCGAAATGGCTGAGCGGCACCGAGCCGTTCACGGCCAAGCTGAACCCGGCCTACGCGCCTTACGGCGACTACGACCAGCTGATGCGGCTCGAAGAATGGTACGGCCGCAAATGACAGGACTAGCTGCGCGGCTTCTTCTTGACCTTGGAGGCGTAAAGCAGGGCGGCGACGATCGCGGCCGACCCGATCCCGACCGCGACGCCCGCCTTGACAAGCTTCGCCCTGCGCTCCTCGCTCGCTCTATCGTCCGCGTCGCTCATGCTTCGCAATCTATGGCCTTCGGGCACGCATTGGAAGCGGCATGAACGCGCGGTTCACTCCTTTCCCGACGCTCGAGGGCGATCAGAGCCTGGCCGCCGATCCGACTGCAGACGCGACGCTTTCCGCCTCGGCGGGGACAGGCAAGACGCAGGTTCTGACCGCGCGGGTGTTGCGGCTGTTGCTCAAGGGCGCGGCTCCGGAATCGATCCTTTGCCTGACCTTCACCAAAGCGGCCGCGGCGGAGATGCTGGCGCGGATTGGCGATCGCCTCGCGAAATGGGTTAGGCTCAAGCGGAGCGACCTCGCCGCCGACTTGCTCGCGCTGGGCGAAGGCAACGATCCCAAGACCCTCGACAATGCGAGGCGGCTGTTCGCGCGCGTGCTGGACTGTCCGGGCGGACTGAAAATCCAGACCATCCATGCCTTCGCCCAATCGATCCTCGCGGCCTTTCCGGCAGAAGCGGGCATCACGCCAGGCTTCCAGCCGATCGAGGGCAGGGCGGAGCAGGAACTGGTGCGGCGGACGCTCGCGGACCTGATGGCGAACGCGGAGGCGGCCGGCGACGCCGAGCTGATCCGCGATGTCCAATGCCTAAGCCGCCGCCTCGGAGAATTGGGAGCTGTCGAGTATCTGCGCGCCTGCGCCCGGCGTCACGAAGCACTCGAAATGCTTGGGTCTCGTGCTTCGATCGAGCCGCTGATCCGCGGGCTGATGCATCTGCCGGAGGGCTCGATAGAGGACTATCTCGCCGCCCGGTGTGGCGACGACGGGTTCGACTGCGACCTGCTTCGCGCGATTGCCCTCGCAAATCGCATGTGGGGCACGAGCACGGGTGGAAAAATCGTCGAGAACATCGACCGGTGGCTCGCGATGGATCCGTCGGCGCGCGCGTCAGCACTGCCCGACCTCTCGCTTGTGGTCTTCACTGGGGCCGGCGAATTCAGGAAGACCTCGGCAGGGCAACTGAAGGCTGACGCCGACTACGACCGCCATGTCGAACGGCTCGCGCAGAAAATCGCCGAGCTGCTGGCGGTGGAGCGCGGATCGAAGCTTGCCGCGGACATGGCCGCTGGTCTGCGGGCTGGGCAGGCGTTCGCGAAGGCCTACACGATCGCCAAGCGAGCGGCGGGCGTGGCCGATTTCGACGATCTGATCGGCTGGGCGCGCCGGCTGCTCGCGATGCCGGGAATGGGTGATTGGATCCGCTACAAGCTCGACCGCCAGGTCGACCATGTGCTGATCGACGAGGCGCAAGACACCAACGCGGCGCAATGGGACATCATCGGCCGGCTGATCGAGGATTTCTACAGCGGCTCTCGGGAAACCGAGGAGCGCTATCGGACCTTCTTCATGGTCGGCGATTTCAAGCAGGCCATCTACGGTTTCCAGGGGACGAACCCGGAGGAGTTCAACCGCGTCCGGCTTGAGCTGAAGGAACGCGCCGACGCGCTTCGGTCGGCGGAAGAATCGATCGAGCTGGTCAAGCGCCGGGCGCGCGAATTCCGCAATCTGTCAGCCGCGGCGAGCTTCCGCTCTGCACAGTCGATCCTCAATGTGGTCGACGGGGTGATCGGTTCACTCGGCTATCCGGCTCTCGCTCTTCCGGAGCCGCCGCAGCCGCATCGCGCCCATCACGCCAGTCGCGCCGGGCAGGTGGAGCTCTGGCAGCCGTTCGCGCCCGAGTTCGACGAGAACGGCGACGAGGGCGAGGAGACATGGGTTTCGATTCGCGCTCGCCAATATGCCGATGCTCTCGCCGAACGCATCCGCGACCTGGTCGAAGAAGCGCCCTACCTTTCCTCCAAGAAGCGGCCGCTGACGCCGGGCGACATCCTTGTTCTGGTGCGCAGCCGGAGCGAGCTGGCCTCGCTGATCGTCGCGCGGTTGTTTTCGGCCAGCGTGCCGGTGGCGGGTGTGGACCGGCTTCACCTTCACGAGCCGTTGGCCGTTCAGGACCTGCTTGCAGCGGTGAAGTTCGCGGTCCAACCGAACGACGACCTCAGCCTCGCCTGCCTGCTCGTCTCCCCGTTGATCGGCTGGGACCAGGACCGGCTCCGCACGCTCGCTTACGATCGCAAGAGTTCGTTGTGGCGTGAGCTTCGGCAGCGCGCAGCGGAATTCCCGGAGGCCCATGAGGCGCTGGCGGAGCTGCTCAGGATCGCCGACTTCACCACGCCGTCGGTGTTCTTCGAAACGATCCTCTCCGGACCGATGCAGGGCCGGCGCAAGCTCTTCTCCCGGCTCGGCATGGCGGCACGCGACCCGGTCGATGAGGTGATGAACAGCGCGCTGGAGTTCGAGCGCACCGAAACCGCCTCGCTCGACAGATTCCTAGCCTGGTTTTCGCGCGGCACCGTCGATGTGCAGCGCGACCCAGGAAGGCCGGGGAACGAGGTGCGGGTGATGACGGTGCACGGCGCAAAAGGCCTCGAAGCGCCTGTGGTCATTCTCGCGGACGCAACGGCCGATCCGGCGAAGCTTGGGCGAACCCCGATTACCGTCGAGATCGAAGTCGCCGGAAGCGGCGTCGCGCCGCTGCTTCGACCGCGCAAGGAGGAGCGGATCGCTCCGTTCGATCAGATCATCGCCGCCGAGGAGAAACGCGATCTCGAGGAGCATTGGCGGCTGCTCTATGTCGCCCTCACCCGAGCCGCCGACCGGCTGATCGTCGCCGGCGCGGCTCCCAAACGGAAGAAAGACGGCTCCGACCCGCGGCCGCCCGGCTGCTGGCACCGTGCCGTCGAGCGGGCGATGAGTTCGTTGGACGCCGACACGGTCGATCATGGAAAATGGGGCAGGGGGCTCCATTACGGCGACCGGGGTTCGGCCAAGTCCACGAGCAAGCCGCAGAAGACGGCGGTTGGGACGCCGGCTGTGCCGGCATGGGCCTCGTCGCCAGCCCCGCCCGAAGCGCGCCCCCCTCGGCCGCTTGCCCCATCGGCGATCGCGACCGACGTCGAGAGCGCTCCGCCCCCGAGCGACGCGATGCGGACAGCGGCGCTTCGCGGCACCTTGATCCACCAGCTGCTCGAGCGGCTTGCCGACGTGGACGCTGATCAAAGGCGCGGCCACGCGCTGGTCTGGCTAGAACGGTCGGCCGGCCTGGCCGACGCGGCGCAGCGCGAGGAAATCGCGGACCAGGTCTGCGCCGTTCTGTCGGACGAGCGCTTCTCCGCGCTGTTCGGTCCCGGATCGCTCGGTGAGGTTCCCCTGGCCGCGACTTTGTCGGACGGGCGCGTCATCGCGGGAACGGTCGATCGCCTGCTGGTCGAAGAGGACCGGATATCGATCATCGACTTCAAGACCGGCAGAGTGCCCGCCGCGAGCAGCAACATTCCCCCGGGTCATCTCGCCCAGATGGCCGCCTATGGCGAGGCGTTGAGAGTCATTTTTCCCAGCCGCGCGATCCGCTTGGCGCTGCTCTACACCGGCGGACCGACGCTGTTCGAACTTGGCGCTTGAGGGCGGCGCCGGCAGTCCCCATATGGCCGTTAACTTTTGAACGCTGCCAGGAGAGTCGAGCGCCATGGCTACCAAGACCGTCACCGACCAGAGCTTTGCAACCGACGTCCTCGGGTCGCCCGGAGCAGTCCTCGTCGATTTCTGGGCGGAATGGTGCGGCCCTTGCCGGATGATTGCCCCGGCGCTCGAGGAAATCGCCAACGAACTCGGCGACAAGGTCACGATCGCCAAGCTCAACATCGACGAAAATCCCGATATCCCGGGGCGTTACGGAGTGCGCGGAATCCCGACGATGCTGCTGTTCAAGGGCGGTCAGCCGGTCGCCCAGAAGGTCGGCGCCGCCCCGCGAAGCCAGATCCAGCAGTGGCTGGAGAGCAATCTCGACCTCTCGTCCGCAACTACGGCACGCCAGGCGTGATCTGATTCATTCGGGAGCCTCGGTTCGGTCGAGGCCCCTCGTGTCCGGCCGGAATTTGTCGTGCCGCGGCAGCGCGTCGCCCGGATCTGCCCAACCAATGCGGCTTCCCCAGAAGATGTGAAAGCCGGGTGCGATCGCTTCCGGGTCGTCGAGCGTCGCTACGCTGATGTCCACCGTCTCGGGCTGGTGATCGACCTTCATTAGGAAGGGCGTTCCGCATTCGCCGCAGAATAAGCGGTGGCCAAAACGCGAGGAGGCGACCGACTTCACTTTGTCCGGGCCCTGGGTCCAGACGAAGTCGCCTGCGGGCACGCTCGCGAACACCATCGCCGGCGAGCCGCCGTTGAGCTGGCAGGTGCGGCAGTGGCACCAGCCGCAGTCGAACGGCGCGCTTTTGAGCTCGTAGCGCACACCTCCGCACAGGCATCCGCCGGTCAGTCCGGTCATTTTGTTCACGGCCCCTTTAATTGACTACGGCTGGGGCGCTCCTTACATCGCCCGCGACAGTTTCCCAGAGCGTCGGCGAGTGGTTTCCCTGCTCCTCAAGCGCGCGGGTTTTTAAGGGAATTTCATGTTCGCCGCAGTGGCAAAAAGCATCTTCGGATCGGCTAATGACCGCTATGTCCGTGGGTTGGGCAAATATGTCGACGCAGTCAACGCATTCGAGCCGCCGATCAAGGCCCTCAGCGACGACGAGCTGAAGCAGCAGACGGTCGTGTTCCGCGAGCGGCTGGCCAAGGGCGAAAAGCTCGACAGTTTGCTTCCCGAGGCGTTCGCCACGGTCCGCGAGGCGGCGATCCGGACGCTCGGTCAGCGGCACTATGACGTCCAGCTGATCGGCGGCATTGCGCTTCACCGTGGCGAGATCGCCGAGATGAAGACCGGCGAAGGCAAGACTCTCGTGGCCACGCTCGCGGTCTATCTTAACGCGCTCGAGGGAAGGGGCGTCCACGTCGTCACGGTCAACGATTATCTCGCTCGGCGCGACGCCGACTGGATGGGGCAGATCTACCGCTTTCTCGGCATGACCGTCGGCGTGATCGTCCCCAACCTCACCGATGAGGAACGCCGCGCGGCTTACGGTTCGGACATCACCTACGGGACGAACAACGAATTCGGCTTCGACTACCTCCGCGACAACATGAAATACAGCCGCGACCAGATGGTCCAGCGGCCGTTCAATTTTGCGATCGTCGACGAAGTGGATTCGATCCTCATCGACGAAGCCCGGACTCCGCTGATCATCTCGGGCCCGACCGACGACAAATCCGACCTCTACATCAACGTCGACAGGCTAGTGAAAACGCTGGTTCCGTCCGATTACGACCTCGACGAGAAGATGAAGACCGTGGTTCTGACCGAGGAGGGGACCGAGAAGGCCGAGCGGATGCTCGAGGACGCGGGGCTGATCGAAGGCCGCAACCTCTACGACATCGCCAATACCCAGGTCGTTCACCACCTGAACCAGGCGCTCAAGGCGAACGTGATGTTCAAGAAGGACATCGACTATATCGTCAAGGAGGGAAAGGTCGTCATCATCGACGAGTTCACCGGCCGGATGATGGAGGGTCGGCGCTGGTCGGACGGGCTTCACCAGGCGGTCGAGGCCAAGGAAGGCGTGGTCATCGAGCCCGAGAACCAGACCCTCGCCTCGATCACCTTCCAGAATTACTTCCGGATGTATCCCAAGCTCTCGGGAATGACCGGCACGGCGATGACCGAAGCGCCGGAGTTCTTCGACATCTACAAGATGAACGTCGTCGCGATCCCGACCAACATGCCGGTAATGCGCCTCGACAAGGACGACGAATTCTACAAGACGATGCCGGAGAAATTCGGAGCGATCGCCAAGGAGATCAAGGAAAAGCAGGAGATCGGACAGCCCGTTCTGGTCGGCACGGTCTCGATCGAGAAGTCCGAGATGCTGTCCGAGTTCCTCGAGAAGGAAAAGATCAAGCATTCGGTCCTCAATGCCCGTTTCCACGAGCAGGAGGCGCACATCGTCGCCCAGGCCGGGCGGATGGGCGCGGTCACCATCGCCACCAACATGGCCGGCCGCGGCACCGACATTCAGTTGGGTGGCAACCTCGAGTTCCGCATGCTGGACGAATATTCCGAGCTGGTCGAAGGCACCCCGGAATATGCCGCTCAGGCGGAGAAGATCCGGGCCGAGATCGCGGCGGAAAAGCAGCGCGTGCTCGACGCCGGCGGCCTGTTCGTGCTCGGTACCGAGCGGCACGAAAGCCGGCGAATCGACAACCAGCTTCGCGGCCGCTCAGGGCGCCAGGGCGACCCGGGTCTCTCGAAATTCTACCTCAGCCTCGACGACGACCTGCTGCGGATTTTCGGGCCGCAGACCATGTTCTCGCGGCTGATGAACAAGAACCTCGAGGACGGCGAAGCGATCGTGTCCCCATGGATTTCAAAGGCGATCGAAACCGCTCAGAAGAAGGTCGAGGCGCGCAACTACGACATCCGCAAGCAGGTGGTCGAGTTCGACGACGTGATGAACGACCAGCGCAAGGTCATTTACGAACAGCGCGCGGACATCATGGACGCCGAGAGTGTCAGCGAGACGATCGCCGACATGCGCGCCGAAACGGCCGCCGCCATCGTCGCGGTGAACTGCCCGCCGGGCACCTATCCCGAGCAGTGGAATATCGACGCTCTGAAGGAGAGCCTCGACGTCGTGTTCGGGCTTCAGCCGCCGGTCGAGGAATGGCTGGAGGAGGAAGCGGTCGACCCCGAGCTCATCACTGAGCGGGTGCAGAAGCTCGCCGATGAAGCGATGGGGAAAAAGCTCGAGGCGGTCGAGCCCGAGCGCTGGGCCGAAGTCGAAAAGCAGGTGCTTCTGCAGACGCTGGACCACCACTGGAAGGACCATCTCGCGACATTGGACGCACTTCGGCAGGTCATTCACCTGAGGAGCTATGCGCAGAAGAAGCCGATCGACGAATATAAGCAGGAAGCCTTCCTGCTGTTCGAGCGGTTGCTGATCGCCATCCGCGAGGAAGTTACCCGGATGCTGATGCGCGTGCAGGTCCAGTTCGAGCCGCCGCCGCTGCCCGTGCTGCCCGAGTTCATCACCCAGCACCTCGATCCCTTCTCGGGAGACGACGACACCGCCGACATCGACGCGTCGACCGGTGCGGTGCTTTCGAACATTCCGCTGTTGAACATCCCGCAGCAACCCCTGCCCCAGCATCAGGCGGAAGGCGGAGTGGTCGAAGCGCCGATCAGCCGCAACGCGCCGTGCCCCTGCGGATCGGGCAAGAAGTACAAGCATTGCCACGGACAGCTGGCCTAGCCGCGGGAGCGGCGACGGCCACCCCGGCGAAGGGCGGGGTCCAAGCGCCGCCCGTCGATCGAACTGCGGTCAGGCTCGCATACCGGCCGAACGAGGAGCCGGTCGCGAAGGAGCGGATCGCTCAGGCGCGGCTCTCTTCAAGCGAGATCGGCGAAGCGACGGCGACCGCTCGAACGCTGGTCAAAGCCGTTCGAGCGCACAAGCCGTCGGGTGTCGACGCTTTCCTCCATGCCTACGACCTCGGCTCGGACGAGGGAATCGCGATGATGTGCCTGGCCGAGGCGCTCCTGCGAATCCCCGACGCGCACACCGCCGACGAGCTGATCGCCGACAAACTCGCGGGGCCGGACTGGTCGGAGAAGCTCGGGCAATCGGGCTCGGCGTTCGTCAATGCCGCGACCTTCTCGCTGCTCCTGACCGGAAAGGTGCTCGAGGGCGCACAGGACCGATCCGACAATTGGAAGGCGGCACTCGGCCGCGCCGTCGGTCGCCTCGGCGAGCCGGTCGTCCGCGCCGCGGTGCGCGAGGCGATGAAGATCTTGGGGCGCAACTTCGTCTTTGGCCGCACGATCGACGAGGCGCTGAAGCGCGCCGCGCCGGAGCGGGCGAGGGGACTTAGCCACAGCTTCGACATGCTCGGCGAGGCGGCCAAGACCTATGAGGACGCAGAGCGTTATGCGGAATCGTACCGGAACGCGCTCGACCGCATTGGTGAGAAGGCCGAGGGCGGCTTCCGCAAGTCCGCGGGCATTTCGGTAAAGCTGACTGCGCTGCACCCGCGATTCGAGTTCACCCACGCCGAAGAGGCGCTCGCGCATGTGATCCCCGTCACCCGCGAGCTGGCGCTCAAGGCGGCCAAGGCGGACGTGCATTTCACCATCGACGCGGAGGAAGCCGACCGGCTCGAGCTGCAGATGGACGTGTTCGAGGCGCTTCTCGCGGACGACGAATTGTTCGTGAACGGCTGGGGCGGGTTCGGCATTGCGATCCAGGCGTATCAGAAGCGCGCTGCTCCGCTCGTCGATTGGGTGATCGAGGCGGCTCGGGCGCACGGCCGCAAGTTGATGGTCCGCTTGGTGAAGGGCGCTTACTGGGACACCGAAATCAAGCTTTCGCAGGTGGCCGGCCTGACCGATTACCCGGTGTGGACACGGAAAGTGGCGACCGATGTCTCCTATCTCGCCTGCGCCAAGAAGATGCTGGCGGCGAGTGACGTCATTTATCCTGCCTTCGCTACTCATAACGCGAACACGATCGGGCAGGTGAAGGCGCTAGCCGGCTCGAGAGAGTTCGAGTTCCAGCGCCTGCACGGAATGGGCGAGGAACTCTACGAGGAGCTCGCCAAGCTCGAACGGCACCTGGGCGACAAGCCGACGCCGGTGCGAATCTATGCTCCGGTCGGAAGCCACAAGGAGCTGCTCGCCTATCTCGTGCGTCGGCTGCTCGAAAACGGCGCGAATTCGAGCTTCGTCAACCGCGTCGCCGACGAACAGGTGTCGATCGACGAACTGGTGCGCGATCCGGTCGCGGAGCTAGAGGCGCTCGAACCCAAGCGCAACCCGAAGATCGTTCTGCCGCCCGATCTCTTCGGGCCGGGCCGCCGAAACAGTGCCGGCGTCGACCTAAGCGATCCGCTGGTCCGCGAGCCGCTGCTGGAGCGCCTGAAAGCGCTCGAGGCGCGCAGCTGGACTGCAAAGCCGGGCCTCGGAAAGGGCGAGCCTCGGCTGATCGTCTCGCCGTTCGATCACCGGATCACCGTCGGAAGGACATTCGAAGCGACGGCGGACGAGGTCGATCGAATGGTCCACGCGGCGCACGCGGCTCAGGTCGGCTGGGATGCGCTCGGCGGGGAAGCGCGCGCGAAGTTGCTCGAACGCACCGCCGACCTTTACGAGGAGCACGCGGAAGAGTTTTTCTCACTGTGCATTCGCGAAGCCGGGAAGACCTTGCTCGACGCGGTGCTCGAAGTCCGCGAGGCGGTCGATTTCCTGCGCTTTTACGCGTCTGAAGCGCGCCGCCAGTTTACAAAGCCGCTTCCGCTTCCGGGCCCGACCGGCGAGCAGAATGAGCTCCGACTGCACGGCCGCGGCGTGATCGCGAGCATCTCGCCCTGGAATTTCCCGCTCGCGATCTTCACCGGCCTCACATCGGCGCCGCTGGCCGCCGGCAACGCGGTTATCACCAAGCCGGCCGGGCAGACACCGTTGATCGGTGCGCTGGCGGTCGAGCTGATGCATCAGGCGGGCATTCCCAGGGATGTGGTCCAGCTCGCACCGGGTTCGGGGAGGGTCGTCGGCGGAACGCTGACCGCGCACCCGCTGCTTGCCGGCGTCGTCTTCACCGGCTCGACCGAGACGGCGCGGACCATCAACCGAACGCTCGCCGGGCGGGATGGCCCGATCATCCCGTTCGTCGCCGAGACCGGCGGCCAGAACGCGATGATCGTCGACAGCTCGGCGTTGCCCGAGCAGGTGACGCGTGACGTTATTTCGTCGGCGTTCCAGAGCGCGGGCCAGCGTTGCTCGGCGTTGCGCGTCCTGTTCGTCCAGGAGGACGTCGCTGACGGAATGATCAAGATGATCGCCGGCGCGATGGAAGCGCTCAACGTCGGCGACCCGCGCGAGCTTGCGACCGATGTCGGCCCGGTCATCGACAAGGCTGCGAAGAAGGAGCTCGACGAGCACATTGAATGGCTCGACAGGAACGCGAGGAATATCTGCCGGCTGGAGCCGCCGAGGGAGGCGGCGAACGGCTGCTTCGTTCCTCCTGCTCTCTACGAAATCGAGTCGCTAAGCGAATTGGATCGCGAGAATTTCGGCGCGATCCTCCACGTCGTCCGCTTCGCGGCGGACGAGCTCGACAAGGTCGTCGAGGCGATCAACACGACGGGCTTCGGGCTGACCCTCGGTCTCCAGAGCCGGATCGATACCGTCCGCGATTATGTCGAGGAGCATGCCCGCGTCGGCAATTTCTACGTCAACCGCAACCAGATCGGCGCTGTCGTCGAAAGCCAGCCGTTCGGGGGTGAGGGGCTCAGCGGTACCGGCCCGAAAGCGGGCGGCCCCCATTATGTTGCGCGCTTCGCGACCGAGCGGGTCACCTGCATCGACACCACCGCAGCGGGCGGCAATGCGAGCCTGATGGCCTCGATCGAGGGCTGATCTGTCCCAACTTGGAACGTCGGAACGCTCTCCGGAGCCGGCGCGCGGCAATGGACGTTGATTCCGTTGCGGGGTGGCCTCGGTTGCGAAGGCACGAACACGCCCCGTCGGGGCGGTCGGGGTGCACGCAGTCCGGCCGCTTCGTTCGTCAGCCTTCGGCGCGTGCTTCGAGCGTCAGTTCGTCTTCCAGGTTTTCACGATCGCGTCCGACCGTGGCGGTCGCGCAATGCGCGCCGTCGGCGAAGAAGCGGGCGACGAAGGACTTGCTCTCGAAATCGCCTTCACAGGTGACCGCGTCCCACCCGCTCGCCCGGCCGACGTAGCGGAGCGGAATTCCATATTGCTCGGTCCAGAAGAAGGGTGCTGAGTCAAAGCGCTTGCGCTCACCGACCATGTTCGCCGCGGCGACCTGGCCCTGCCGCTCGGCGACGACCCAATGCTCGATCCGGGCCCGGGCGCCGGAAATGGGTTCGGGATAGGACGCGATATCGCCTGCCGCGTAGATGCCGGCGAGGCTCGATTCCATGTGCTCATCGACGAGCACGCCATTGTCGACCTTCGCCCCCGCAGCCTCCGCCAGCTTGGTGCGGGGCCGGACACCGATCGCGACCAGCACGAAATCGGCAGGTACCTCTTCGTCGCCGCCGAGCTCCACCGCTCGGCCATTGAATCCCGCGACGACCGAGCTCAGGTGGAAGCGCACCCCGTTGCGCTCGTGAACCGTCTGCAGGTCGCGGCCGATTTCCTTGCCGAAGACATGTTCGAGCGGCACTTCCTCGACCGAGACGATGTCCACTTCGACTCCGCGGTGGCGAAGCGCGGCCGCGGCTTCGAGGCCGATGAAGCTCGCCCCGATGATCACCGCGCGAGCACCGGCGCGCGCATGCTGTCCAATCGCCTGTGCGTCCTTGACCGAACGAAGCCTGAAGACGTTCGGCGCGTCGAAGCCGGGGAGGTTCAGGCGGTTGGGCTCGGCGCCCGTGGCGATCAGCAGCTTGTCATAGGGGAATTGCTCGCCCGAAGCGCAATGGACCGTTCGAGCCTGCGAATCGATCCGGCTGACGTCGGTCGAGAGGCGTAGGTCGATCCTGTTTTCGGAATACCAGTCGTCACCGCGAAGCCACAGCCATTCCTCGGGCATGTCCCCAGAGAGATAGTCCTTCGACAGGTTGGGCCGGTCGCAAGGCGGGTCGGAATCGGCGCTTAGCATGGTGATCGCGCCGGCAAAGCCGAGCCGCCGAAGTTCGTGCGCGCAGGAGAGGCCGGCCGCTCCGCCGCCGATGATGACAATTTTCTGATCGCCGCCGTGTTTCTCGGGCTGCTGGGCTTCGGCTTCGATCTTCCGCCTGACGAACGCTCGATCGCCTTCGATCTCGACTTGCCAGCGATCAACCGGATCGAGCGCCGGCGAGCGGAGGGCCGCTCCGGTGCGAAGGTCGAAGCAGGCATGGTGCAGCGGGCAGCGGACGCTACCGCCTTCCATCACGCCATCGCCGAGCGCTCCGCCATAATGGGTGCACGAGCCGCCGATCGCCAACAGCTGCCCGTCAAGGTTCGACAACAGCACCGGCTCGTCGCCGACCCGGCCCGAAACCATAGCTCCCGATGCGACATCGGACAGGTTCACGCCCTGAGAAAAGTCTGGACCTGTCGCTGCTGCCGCTTCGCCCACGTTGTGCCGCTCCTACGAAAACCTGTGCATTCGAGTAGAGCAGGGTAGCAAAGGTTCCGCGGCGGAAGGAAGAATGGCTCCCCGGGCCTGATTCGAACAGGCGACCGATCGATTAACAGTCGATTGCTCTACCGCTGAGCTACCGGGGAACACCTTATCGAAAAGGTGGCGGCTAGATAACGCGAGCTTCCTTAAAGGCAAGTGATCAGGTGGCAAATTGCTCCATGGCGATCCGCTCGTCGAGCGCATGTTCGGGATCGAACAGCAGCGTCAGCGACCGGTCGCGATCGAGCCGCACCTCAACTCGAGCCACGTCGCGCACTTCGATCTGGTCGGCGACGGCCGAAACCGGGCGGTTGTGCGCTTCGAGGATGGTGAAGCAGACCGCCGTATCGTCGGGAAGAATTGCGCCGGACCAGCGGCGCGGGCGGAAGGGGCTGATCGGCGTGAGCGCGAGCATCCGTGCCTGAAGCGGCAGGATCGGGCCGTGGGCCGAAAGGTTGTAGGCCGTCGAGCCGGCGGGCGTGGCGACGAGCACGCCGTCGCAGGCAAGCTCGGGGAGAGCGACCCGGCCGTTGACCGAAATTTCGATCTTTGCAGTCTGGCGCGTTTCGCGGAGGAGCGAGACTTCGTTGATCGCGGCGTGGGTGAAGGTCTGGCCTCCGACGGTGGTGGCGCGCATTTCCAGCGGGGCGACATGAATCGCCTTGGCCGCGGCAATTCGCTCCGGCAGGCGGTCGATCCTCCAGTCGTTCATCAGGAAACCGACCGTTCCGCGATTCATTCCGAACACCGGCACATGCGGGCAGTCGCCCTCGAGCATGCGGTGGAGCGTGTGGAGCAGGAAGCCATCGCCCCCAAGCGCGACCAGGGTCTGCGCCATTTCGGCTTCGGCGAATCGAAAACGGCGGCGAAGCAGCGCCTCGGCGGCCTTGGCGACATCGGTGTGCGACGAGAGGAGCCCGATCCCGAGGCTGGAAAGGTCGGTCGGCGGACGATCGCCGGAGTGGGCCAAGTCCGCGTTCAACCCGCTGCTCCTCGCAAGCTGTGCATGCCTGCAAGATAAGCAGTTCCCGCCGAATCGTCACTGTCCCGTTTCGGAGCGCGCTCGTGGAGGCCGGTTCCAGCGCCGTCGGACGCTCGTTAACCCCCGAGCCATGCTGAAGTGGGACAGCATCTGTAGATGGGGAAGACGGGCGTCCGATCTCGGGGCAACGCCGCCCGTCCTCCCCAGGCGTGACCTGGTCCTGGAAGGCGCAATCGCGCACGAGCAGGTCGACATCCTGTTTCAGCCGATCATCGATCCTCGAACGGGCGTGGTTGCCGGAGCGGAAGCGCTCGCGCGTTCGCCTGTTTCGCCGACCGCCGAAGCCCTGTTCGCGCGAGCGACTGCCAGCGGCCTCGGCGAACGGCTCTCGCGGCTGATCCAGCGCAAGGCGCTTCGTTGCGGAGCCGTGTGGGAAGGGCCGCTCAGCGGCCTTAGGCTTTCGATCAATCTTCTTCCCGCCGACATTTGTCGCGACGGCTACGATCAGTGGCTGCTTGAGGAGATTGGGGCCGCCGGGATCGATCCGGCGCGGGTGACGCTGGAGATCACCGAAAGCGCCCTGCTGGCCGACGAGCCCGCGGTCGCGGCGCGGCTGGGCCGCTTGCGCGAGGCGGGCCTCATGATCGCCATCGACGATTTCGGCACCGGCTATGCGAGCCTCGCCTATCTCACCAATCTGCCGTTTGACATGCTGAAGATCGACCGCGGACTGATTGCGGAGATCGCCGGCCGCGAACGCGACCGGATCGTCGTTCGGGCGATGGTCCAGCTTGCCCGCGAACTCGATCTCAAGGTGGTGGTCGAAGGCGTGGAGAGCACGGCGCAACTTGCCCTCCTGGCGGACTGGGGATGCGATTTCTATCAGGGATTCCTTGGCGCCGGTCCGCTCACGCACGATGAGCTGACGCGGTTCGTCGCGACCGCGCACGCCGTCGCGGCCTAGGCCGGCTCCAGCTCCTTTTTCGAAGGCTCGCTTGCCGCGGCAACGCGGGCGAGACCGCGCGAGAGCTGCAACGCGCCGTTGAGCCGGGCTTCGGCCGTCGGCCAGTCGCGGCCGATGGCCATCTTGCTGTCGGGCCGGAGCTTGGCCGCGCCCTTCAGCCGGTCGATATAGCCGAGCAGCGCCGAAAGATCGGGGAAACCCGACGGAGCGAAGGTCACCACCGCGCCCTTGGGACCGATGTCGAGCTTGGCGATGAACGCCGCCCGGCAATTGAGCTTCACCTCGACGATCTTCAGAAGGTTCGCGGTTTCCTCGGGCAGCGCTCCGAAGCGGTCGATCAGCTCGGCCGCGAAGGCGTCGATCGCCTCGCGGTCCTCGAGTTCTCCGAGCCGCCGATAGAGGCCCATTCGAAGATCGAGATCGGGCACGTAGGCCTCAGGGATGAGGATCGGCGAGTCGACGCTGATCTGCGGCGTGAATTCCTCCTCGCGCGGAACGCCGCCGGCCTTGAGCTCGAGAATCGCGTCCTCGAGCATCGATTGGTAAAGCTCGAACCCGACTTCCTTGATGTGCCCGGATTGCTCGTCGCCGAGCAGATTGCCGGCGCCGCGGATGTCGAGGTCGTGGCTCGCGAGCTGGAATCCGGCACCGAGGCTGTCGAGATCGGCGAGCACCTGAAGGCGTTTCTGCGCCGCGTCGGTGATCGATCGATCCTGCGGCATGGTGAGATAGGCATAGGCGCGGGTCTTGGCGCGTCCGACGCGGCCCCGCAGCTGATAGAGCTGGGCAAGTCCGAACCGGTCGGAGCGATAGACGATCAGCGTGTTGGCGCTCGGGATATCGAGGCCGCTCTCGACGATCGTGGTCGAGAGGAGAACGTCATATTTGCGGTCGTAGAAGGCGCTCATCCGCTCCTCGACCTGGCCCGCGCCCATCTGCCCGTGAGCAGTCACGAACTTCACCTCCGGCACCTGCGAGCGAAGCCATTCTTCGATGTCGGGAAGATCGGCGACGCGAGGAACGACGAAGAAGCTCTGCCCGCCGCGGAAATGTTCGCGCAGAAGCGCCTCGCGCAGGACCACGCCATCGAAGGGTGTGACGTACGTCCTCACCGCGAGGCGATCGACAGGCGGAGTCTGGATCACGCTGAGATCCCTCAGGCCCGACATCGCCATCTGAAGCGTGCGCGGAATCGGCGTGGCGGTCAGGGTGAGCACGTGAACGTCGGCTTTGAGCGCCTTCAGCCGCTCCTTGTGAGCGACCCCGAAATGCTGCTCCTCGTCGACGATCACCAAACCCAGGCGCTTGAAACGGATTCCCTTGGCGAGGACCGCGTGCGTGCCGATGACGATGTCGATCTTGCCTTCGGCGATTAGCTCTTTCGTCCGCTTGGCTTCGGCTGAGGGAACGAGCCGCGACAGCCGGCCGACCTCGATCGGAAAGCCCTGGAGCCGCTCGAGGAAATTCGCGTAATGCTGCCGCGCTAACAGGGTGGTGGGACAGACCAGTGCGACTTGCTTGCCTGACATCGCCATCACGAACGCGGCGCGAAGCGCAACCTCTGTCTTTCCGAACCCGACGTCGCCGCACACCAGCCGGTCCATCGGCTTTCCAGCTTCCAGGTCCTGCAGAACGTCGGCAATTGCGCGGTCCTGATCCTCGGTTTCTTCATAAGGGAAACGGTCGACGAAGGCCGGGAAGCTCGCGTCCGCCTCCGCGATCACACCGGGCCGCGTCGCGCGTATTGCGGCGGTCTTGATGAGCTCGGCCGCGATCTCGCGGATCCGCTCCTTCATGCGAGATTTGCGCCGCTGCCAGCCTTCGCCGCCGAGGCTGTCGAGGTTTATGCCTTCGCTCTCGCTGCCGTAGCGGCTCAGAAGCTCGATATTCTCGACCGGCACATACAGCTTGTCCCCGCGCGCATATTCGAGCGCGACGCAGTCGTGCGGCACCTTGCTGACGGGGATCTGGGTCAGGCCCTCGTACCGGCCGATGCCGTGGTCGGCGTGGACGACAAGGTCGCCGGGCGAGAGAGTCGCAAGCTCCTCGAGGAATGCCGCCGCTGCCTTCCGCTTCTTGCGCCGGCGGACGAGGCGGTCGCCGAGCATGTCCTGCTCGGTGAGCACGGCGACGCCAGCGGTCGTAAAGCCGTGATCGAGCGGGAGCACCAGCAACGCCGGCTGGGTCTTCGAGCCGAGCGCCTCCTGCCAGCTGTCGACCTTCCTCTGCGCCTTGAGGCCGTGATCTTCGAGAAGGCCGCTCAGGCGCTCGCGCGCGCCGTTGGTGTAGCTCGCGAGCACCACCTTGCGGCCGGCTCTACGGAGGTCGCCAATGTGCCTGGTGACGGCTTCGTAGACGTTGGCCTGCTGCGCGCGCTCGGGCGCGAAGTCGCGAGCGGCTTCGACCGCGAAGTCGATGACCCGATCCGATTCGGGCTCGGGGAAGGGCGAAGCGAGATGGATCGGCCGCTCGGCTTCGAAGCCGTCCCATTCCTTCCTGGACAGATAAAGCGCGTGGGGTTCGAGGGGGCGATAACTTCCGGGCTCTCCTTCCATCGCGCGAACGCGGTTCTGGTAGTAATCGTCGATCGCTTCGCGCCGAGCGTCGACCGCTTTGTCCGCTGCAACGTCGCGCAGCAGAAGGTCGTCCGGGCCGAGATGGTCGAAGAGGGTCGCCATGCCGCCCTCGATCAGCGGCAGCCAATGCTCCATTCCAGCCATCCGGCGGCCGTCGGACAGCGCCTGATAGAGTGGGTCCCGGGTCGCCGTCGCTCCGAACTTCTCGCGATAGCGCGAGCGGAACCGCTTGATACTTTCGCCATCGAGCAGCGCCTCGGATGCGGGCATCAGAGTGAAGTGGGCCGCCTTGTCGGTAGATCGCTGGTCGGCGGGATCGAACCGCCGGATGCTGTCGATCTCGTCGCCGAAGAAATCGAGACGGAGCGCGAGTTCCTCGCCCGCTGGAAAGAGGTCGATGAGCGAGCCGCGAACGGCATATTCCCCATGCTCCGCCACGGTATCGGTACGCTCGTAGCCGAGTCCGTTCAGCTGCTCGATCAACGCCTCGCGTTCGACCCTGTCTCCTTCGGCTATGCGCCGAGTGAGCTGGCGAATCCGGAACGGAGTGAGCAGCCGCTGACTTGCCGCGCTTGCCGTCGTGATCAGCAGTTGCGGAGCCTTGCTTTTCGCCTGCAAGGCACTGAGCGTCGCCAAACGCTCGGCCATCACTCGAAGCGCCGGCGACGCGCGGTCGTACGGCAGGCAATCCCACCCGGGCAGAGTCAAAAGTTCGACTTCCGGAGCGAACAGCGGGACCGTTTCGGCAAGCGCTCGCATCGCCGCTTCGTCCGGGGCAATCACGACGGCGCGACCGCTGTTGCTCACCCCATCCCCCGCGCGCGCAAGATCGGCAGCGAGCCACGGCAGAAAGCCGGAAGGCGCGCCGGCGAGCGTCAGCTGCTGCTTTGCGCGGAGTACGCGCTGAAGAACCTCCGTCATCGCGGAATCTCGATGTAATCGAGCCGCTTCAACGCTTCGATCATCGGCCCGTCGAAGCGCTTCGGCGGGTGCGCGGTTGCGTGCGCCCAGGCCATGATGTCGACATCCTGCTCACCAAGCATCTCGGCGAACAGCGCGCGTTCTTGCTCGCCCCACGAACCGTGGTGCACGTCGAAGAAGCCGCCGATCAGCAAATCGGCTTCCTTCGTGCCGCGATGGTGCGCTCGCCAGGCGAGGCGCTTCAGGTCCGGATCGGAGGGCATGGCGCGCATGTAAGAACTTGGCTCGGATGTGGGAAGCCCGCTAGGCTTTTGGCAAAGGAGTACCAGCTGTTGAACGGCGCGACTGAGACATTATCGAAACAGGCCGCACGCGCTGCCTACGGCTGGAATCGCTCCAAGGATTGGAAGGAGGCCATTCACCTTCTGGGTGAGGCTGCGCGTGCAGGTGAGCCGGATGCTGCAAGGCAGTACGAGCTCGTCACCCAAATGGACATCGAGGCACTTCTCTCCCCTCCCCGGGTTGAGCCTCAATCGAACCTTATCCGAGTCGGCATGTGTCGCGGGTTTGCGCCAGCCGGATTTTCCGAGTGGTTGATAGACAAAGCCGCGCCGCGGCTGGTTGCAGCCTCCGCGCACGGCACCGACGACAAAGGCGATCGCACCGCCCTCGATGCCGCGTTCGGTCCACGCGAGCGCGATCTCGTAGTCGCTGTCTTGCAGGAGCGGGCCGCTCGTGTGAGCCAAGTGCCGATCGAGTATCACGAGCCTCCCAATGCCATCAGCTATGAGCCCGGCCAGGAATTCAAACCGCATGTCGACTATGTCGATCCGCGCGTACCCGAATTCAGGTCCGAGCTCGAATATCTCGGCCAGCGTACGGTAACGTTCGTGACCTATCTCAACGAGGATTTTGAAGGAGCGGAGACCCAGTTCCTCCGCGCAAATCTCAAGCTTCGAGGCCGCACTGGAGATTCAATCGTATTGCTCAACGTCCATCCGGACGGGCAGCCCGATTACGCTACCATCCACTGCGCCCCCGCACCGACGCGCGGGCGAAAATGGGTGTTGTCGCAGTGGATCAGGAACAAGCCGTTTCGTTTCCGGCCCGAGGACCTCGCCTGACCGATGACCGCGAACGTCGATGCGGCCTGATGTCCTCCATCCGCTGTTCGCCGAGGTCGAAGCGCTGAAGGGCGTTGGGCCTCAGATCGCGAAGATGTTGAAGAAGCTCGGTCTCACACGGATCGTGGACCTCATCTATCATCTTCCAACCGGGTCGATCGAGCGCATCCACGCGCCTGCCGCGAATGCCGCATTGCTCGGCCGCAACGTCATCCTGGAGCTGACTCCGTTCGACAGTCGCGAAAGCCGCTCGGGTCGCGGTCCGACCCGCGTCTTCGCTTATGATTCGGACGGGAACGCGATCAGCCTCGTTTATTTCAACAATCCGGGTTGGGCGAAGCGGAGTCTGCCGAAGGGTGGAAAGCGGATCGTCTCGGGCAAGCTCGAGCAATATGGCGACGAATGGCAGATCATCCACCCGGAGGTGGCGGAGCCGGGCAAGGGTCCGGCGCCGATGATCCGCGAACCGGTTTATCCGCTCACCGAGGGCCTGACCAACCGGCGAATGGGCGAGCTTGCCCGCGAAGCGCTCGAGCGTGCGCCCGAGCTTGCCGAATGGATCGAGCCGAGCGAGCTCTCGCGCGAAGCGTGGCCGGCGTGGCGCGGATCGCTGGCCTTGGCGCATCATGAGCCCGGAGCGGATAGCGCTCGCCGCCGCCTCGCCTACGACGAAATCTTCGCAAACCAGCTTGCATTGCTGCTTCTGCGTCAATCGCAGCGCCGGCACCGCACGAGGCCGCTCCCCGGTACCGGCGAGCTGATCCGCAAGCTGGACCTGCCATATCAGCTGACCGATGCGCAGCGCCGGGTCATCCGCGACATCCGCGGCGACATGGCGCAGCCGGTCCCGATGCTGCGGCTGCTCCAGGGCGATGTCGGCTCCGGCAAGACGCTGGTGGCCGTTGCGGCGATGCTGACCGCCGTCGAATCCGGCGCGCAGGCGGCGCTGCTCGCGCCGACGGAGATCCTCGCCCGGCAGCATCATTCGACTTTGCTGGGGCAGCTCGACAGTTTGGGCGTGCGCGTTGCGATTCTCACCGGCCGCGAAAAGGGGAGGGCACGCGACAGCGTGCTGATGGGCCTCGCTGACGGTTCGATCGACATCCTCGTCGGAACCCACGCTATCTTCCAGGAGAAGGTCGCCTACAAGAACCTCGGTCTTGCGGTCGTTGACGAGCAGCATCGTTTCGGAGTGTCGCAGCGCCTGCTGCTCGCGTCCAAGGCCGAGCATCCGCCGCATTTGCTGGTGATGACCGCAACCCCGATCCCGCGCACGCTGACGCTCACGCAATATGGCGAGATGGACGTCAGTCAGATCGATGAGATGCCGCCGGGCCGCACGCCAGTCGAAACGCGGGTGATCAGCGAGGAGAAGCTGCCCGACGTGATCAATGGTCTCGGCCGGCACATATCGAACGGAGGTCAGGCCTATTGGGTGTGCCCGCTGGTCGAGGAGAGCGAAAAGAGCGATGCCGCAGCAGCCGAGGAGCGCGCGCGAGTGCTCAAGCTGCGCTTCGGAGACGACAAGGTCGGACTCGTCCACGGGCGCATGAAGGGACCCGACAAGGACTCGGTGATGGCGCGGTTCGTTGCCGGCGAGCTCGCCGTGCTGGTTGCGACGACGGTGATCGAGGTCGGAGTCGATGTGCCGAACGCCACGCTGATGATCGTCGAGGGCGCCGAGCGGTTCGGCCTTGCTCAGCTCCACCAGTTGCGCGGCCGGGTAGGGCGCGGAGCCGGCAAAAGCACCTGCCTTCTGATCCGCGGCCAGAATTTGACGGAGGTCGGCCGCGCGCGCCTGTCGCTGATGCGCGAGACCAGCGACGGTTTCCGGATCGCGGAGGAGGACCTGCGCCTCCGCGGCCCCGGCGAAATCCTCGGCACTCGCCAGTCCGGCGAGGTGCAGTTCCGGGTCGCCACGCCCGAACTGGTCCAAGAGCTCGCGCCCGTAGCGCAAAGCGACGCCTTGCTCCTCCTCGACCGCGACGGCGGACTCAAAGGAGAGCGGGGCGAGGCCGCCCGGATTTGCCTGTATTTATTTGAACGTGACCAGGCGATCGGCCTGATCCGGAGCGGCTAGCGCACCAGGAGAGCATGCCTTTTCTTACCGAGACTCAGCTTCATCGGCTCGTCGGAGACGCTCAGCATCAGCGCAGGATCGTTCACGGTGACATCGTCCAGCCGCACCGCCCCTTCGGCGATCTTGCGCTTGGCTTCCTTGTTCGACGGAGTGAAGCCTAGCGCGGTGAGCGCGTTCGCCACCGTCATTCCGTCGCCGAGCGAGAGCCTCGGCAGGTCCTCGCCCGCACCGCCGCCGCCGAAGGTCTCCGCTGCGGTTCGCGAAGCTGCCTCCGCAGGTGCGCGGCCGTGCAGCATCTCGGTCGCTTCGGTCGCAAGCACGACCTTCGCCTGGTTGATCTCCGCGCCCGGCAGCCTCTCGAGCCGGGCAATTTCGTCGAGCGGCAGGTCGGTAAACAGGCGCAGGAACTTGCCGACATCCGCGTCCTGCGTGTTCCGCCAGAACTGCCAGTAATCGTAGGGGCTGAGCAGCTTCTCATCCAGCCAGACCGCCCCTTGGGCCGTCTTGCCCATCTTTGCCCCATCTGCCGTTGTGATGAGCGGCGTGGTGACGCCGAACAGTTCGGCCCCGTCGATGCGGCGGGTCAGCTCGATTCCATTGACGATATTGCCCCATTGGTCGGAGCCGCCGAACTGCGCCCGGCATCCCACCCGCCGCGACAGCTCGAGGAAGTCATAAGCTTGGAGGATCATGTAGTTGAACTCGAGGAAGGTCATCGGCTGCTCGCGATCGAGCCGCAGCCGGACGCTGTCGAAGGTCAGCATCCGGTTGATCGTGAAATGGCGTCCGACCTCGCGCAGGAACTGGATATATTCGAGGCGGTCGAGCCAGTCGGCGTTGTTGACCATGATGGCGTCGGAAGGGCCGTCGCCGAAGGTTAGAAAATGCTCGAAGACGCGGCGGATATTGCCAATGTTCGAATCGATTTCGTCGGCGGAAAGCAGCTTGCGGCTCTCGTCCTTGCCCGACGGATCGCCCACCTTGGTCGTGCCCCCGCCCATCAAGACGATCGGCCGATGCCCCGCCTGCTGGAGCCGGCGCAGGAGCATGATCGACACGAGATTCCCCACGTGAAGGCTGGACGCCGTAGCGTCGAAGCCGATGTACGCGCTGATGATCTCTTTCTCCGCAAGCGCGTCGAACGCAAGCGGGTCGGTCACCTGGTGGATGTACCCGCGCTCGTCGAGCAGGCGCATGAGGGAGGAGCGGTACGAGGCCATTGGCGTGCGCTTACCGAAGTCGTCACGCCCGCGAAAGCGGGAGTCCCGCTGCCTTCAGGCAACAAGCGGGATTCCCGCCTTCGCGGGAATGACATAGGAAGGCGAGGTGCAGTTCAATCTGATCCCGCATCCGTCGACGCCGCCTGCGGGCTCTCTCTTCAAGGTCTGGGCGACGGTCGATCATGTCGCCTCGCTCGGGGCTACCGCCACGACGAACATCTGGTTCGGCGTGGGCGCTCCGGCGGATCGCTTCGTCATTCCAGCCGTCACGGAGCCGTGGCGCGCGGACGAGTTGTGGCGGACGACGTGCTTCGAGGCATTCTTCCGCGCCGATGGCGATGACGCCTATCGGGAATGGAACTTCGCACCCAAAGGGAACTGGGCGGCTTACGATTTCACTGGCTATCGTGAGGACATGAGGCCGGCCGACGTCGGCTCTCCGCCCTACATCCGGATGGAGGACAATTTCACCTGGTGGACGGTGGGAGCGACAATCGCCGTCGAGGCCGATAAAGTTTGGCAGCTCGGCCTCTCCGCTATCCTGGAGGAGAAGGACGGGACCAAGTCCTACTGGGCGCTCGCGCACCCGTCGGAGAAGCCGGATTTCCACGAGCCCGGTTGCTTCGTCGCGCGGCTACCCTAAGCACGCGTGCATGACCCTGTTCGGAATCGACCGGCTGCTCGCCGATGCCGAGTTGCGAAGGCCGCTCGAAGGCAAGCGAGTGGCGCTTCTCGCTCACCCCGCGTCCGTCACCAAGGACCTCACCCACAGCCTTGACGCGCTCGCAGCAGCCGGCGTGAAGCTAACCGCCGCCTTCGGCCCGCAACACGGCCTTCGCGGCGACAAGCAAGACAATATGGTCGAGTCCGACGATTTCACCGACCCGGCACACCAAATCCCGGTGTTCAGCCTCTACGGAGAGGTCCGCCGGCCGAGCGGCCAGTCGATGGGAACGTTCGATACGATCCTCATCGACCTCCAGGACCTCGGCTGCCGGATCTACACCTTCATCACAACGCTTCTCTACGTGCTGGAGGCAGCCGCGGAGCACGGCAAGAGTGTCTGGGTGCTCGACCGGCCAAACCCTGCAGGGCGTCCGGTCGAAGGACTGGCGCTGCGTCCCGGCTGGGAGAGCTTCGTTGGCGCAGGCCCGATCCCGATGCGTCACGGGCTGACGCTCGGGGAGCTTGGCAAATGGTTCGTGGATCATTTCAGCCTCGACGTCGATTATCGCGTGATCGAGATGGACGGCTGGAAGCCCGGCGAGGGTCCAGGCTTCGGCTGGCCGCCAGAGCGCGTCTGGGTCAATCCGAGCCCGAACGCCGCCAACCTCAACATGGCGCGCGCCTATGCGGGCACGGTCATGCTCGAAGGAACGACCTTGAGCGAGGGGAGGGGCACCACGCGTCCACTCGAACAGTTCGGGGCGCCGGACCTCGAGCCGAACAGGATCATGGCCGAGATGCACAGGCTCGCGCCCGAATGGCTCTCCGGCTGCAAGCTGCGTGACGTGACCTTCCAGCCGACATTTCACAAGCACGCCGGCCAGATGTGCAGCGGCGTCTTCATCCACGCCGAAGGCCGTTTCTACGATCACGAGGCGTTCAGGCCGTGGCGGTTGCAGGCACTCGCGTTCAAGGCGATCCGCCGCTTGTATCCCGATTACGGCCTCTGGCGCGATTTTCCCTACGAATATGTGTTCGACAAGCTGGCGATCGACGTGATCAACGGCTCGATGCTGCTGCGCGAATGGGTTGACGATTCGAACGCCGCACCCGCCGACCTCGACGCCCTCACGATCCCCGACGAGCGCGCCTGGGAAGAGGAGCGCAAGCCATTCCTGAGCTATCCGGCATGAGCGCCGAAGCCGAAGTCGACGCCCTGCTCGAGCGCGAGCCGCAGAACATCTCGGCTCTCGTCCAGAAGGGCGAACTGCGATCGGCGGGCGGCGACGACCGTGCTGCCGCGGCATTCTTCAAGGCGGCTCTTCGCGCAGCCGCGGCCGCGCAGCCGCTGCCAAGTTCGCTTCGGCCGGCGATCGAGCGCGCCCAGATGGGCCTTGCGCGCTGTGAGGCAAGCTTCGAACGCCATACCGAAGAGGCTTTGACCGCGGCGGGTTTTCCGGCGGGCCGCCGCCCGAGACGCTTCGAAGAATCGCTCGAGCTCATGCGCGGGCTACGCCAGGCCGAGCTGCAGCTGCAGCAGCCCACCGGCTTTTATTTTCCGGGCCTGCCGCAGCGCCGTTATTACGAACGCTCGAAGCTTCCCTGGGCTTCGGGGATCGAGGCCGCCGCGCCGACGATCAAGGCGGAGCTGCTCGACTATCTTGCCGGCGGCGATAACGCGTTCTCTCCATACATGGTGAGCGATCCCACTCGCCCTCGCACCGAATATCACGGCCTTCTCGACAACCCGGACTGGAGCACGTTCCACATATTCGAAAAAGGTCGGCGGGTTCCGAATCTGGAACAGCATTTCCCGAAGACTCTCGAAGCGGTGGAAAGTCTCGACCTGCCGCGGATCACTGTCCGGGCGCCCTCAATCCTCTTTTCGAGGCTGGCGCCGGGCGCCCGCATTCCGCCGCATCATGGCATCATGAACGCTCGGCTGATCTGCCATTTGCCGTTGATCGTGCCCCCCGGGTGCGGGTTCCGCGTGGGTGGCGAGGTCCGCCAGTGGCGTGAGGGCGAACTGCTCGTGTTCGACGACACCGTCGAACACGAAGCGTGGAATGATGGCGACAGCGAGCGGATCATCCTCATCTTCGACGTCTGGCGCCCCGAGGTGACGGAGGACGAAAGGCGAGCCATCATCGCTTTGTTCGAAGCCGTCGACGCTTACGCCGGCTAGCGGCGGCAATCCTCGCCTGCCAGCGTGGTTAACGAAAGAGTAGGAGGTTCGCCGTATCCCCTTCTCCCGAATAGTGGGAACGGGGCGCTTCAATGGCCACAGCGGGTATCGAGCAGATCACCGAGGATGCGATCCGGGCCGTCGCCCGCGACTGCGGTTCGCTGTCGATGGAGTGCAGCGACGTCGCCGGTTACGTTCAGGGGGTCGCGACGCGCATCGGCGAGCATCTGAAGATGCTCGACCAGCTCGAGGAGGTGACCTCCCGTCTGTTGGGCGACCAGGCCCGCGTTTCCGATTCGACCGACGAGGCGCGGCTGCTGTCTGAACAGGCCAAGGCGAAGCTGGAAGCTGGCCGGGAAGCGATCGAGGACACCATCGACGGCTTTAAAGGGCTGACCGAGCTGGTGGTGCAGCTCGGTGAGCGCATGGCCGGCTTTGCCTCGGCGATGAACCAGGTGCAAACGGTTTCCTCCACCATCGAAGCCATCGCCCGCAAGACCAACATGCTGGCGCTCAACGCGACGATCGAGGCGGCACGCGCGGGCGACGCGGGGCGCAGCTTCGCCGTGGTCGCTGCGGAAGTGAAGAAGCTGGCGCATGACACGCGGGCGGCAACCAGCCAGATCGCTTCGACCATCGGGGAGCTTACCCGCGAAGCCGGCGCGGTCACCACCGAGATCAAGACTGGCGTCGAGCGCAGCCGCGCCGCTCAGTCCGGCTTCGGAACGATCAGCGAGACGGTTCGGGAAGTGAGTGAAATTGTCGGCATGGTAGACCGACAGACCGAGGGTATCGCCCATTCGACCAGCATGATCCAGACCAGCGTCGACCGCGTGAAGGCCGGGCTCACCGACTTCTCTGGCGATGCCCGCGACAACGGCAGCGAGCTTCTGACGGCGCAAAAGCGTCTCGCCCACCTCGAAATGCTGTCGAATACGATGCTCGATACGCTCGCCAATTCCGGCGCCGAGATCGACGACACGCCCTTCATTCTCAAGGCGCAGGACGCATGCCGCCAGATCAAGGCGGCAGTGGAGCGCGCCGTGGAGCAAGGCGAGCTCTCGCTCGAGGATGTCTTTGACCGCGACTACAAAATCATCGAGGGCACCAATCCCGTCCAGTATACCGTCCATTTCAATGAATCGGCCGACCGCCTGGTCCGCCCGATCCTCGACCGCACCAAGGGCAGCGACAACCGGATCATCGGTTCGGCGATCGGCGACATGAACGGTTATTTGCCGACGCACTTGTCGGAGCGCAGCCATCCGCAGGGGCCCGATCCCGTGTGGAACGACGAGCATTGCCGCAACAAGCGCATCCTGATCGACGACACGACACGGATGGCGCTCGCCAGTGAGAAGCCGGCGACTCTCGCGACTTACCGGATGGAGCTTGGCGACAAGTTCATCCCGGTGAAGAATGTTTTCGTCCCCTTGTGGATCAACGGCCGGCGCTGGGGCAATTTCGAGCTCGCTTACCGCGACGACTGACGGGGGTTGCAGTTCGTCACGCGACCGCCGTCCGGATCCGCTCCGGGCGGCGGTTTTCGTTTCCAAAGTCGGTTCGCAAAACCTTACGCCGCCATAAACCTCGTCTTTACGCCATTCGACTAGGAGGGTCCGCTCAAGGCTTCGGCTAAGCGGCAGGCGAGGGTAGAGAATGGCAGTCAATCGGTCCGTCGGCCTCAAACCGGTCAGCGTTGCCGAAGCGCAGCTCGCGCGCGTCGCGGGCGAGGGTTGCGGACGCCATGCGCATATCAATTCGCTGCTCGAGGCTTCGGGCCGCCATTCGGGCCGTGACCTCGCCGACGCCGTCCACCTGCTGTGCAGCCTTCATGGCCACTATCCGGGCCTGATCGAGATTGCGCTTCAGCGCTGCCCTAAGGGAGAGGCCGGCGATTGGCTGAGCCGCGCCTCCGATGCGTTCGAGCGCGAGCGGCTTTACCTGGTGCGACTGACGGCAGCGGTCGGCCCGATGCCGAGCACGCCCGGCGCCGCGGAGACCGAGGCGAGCCTTCTTGCAGCGCGACACGCGCTTGAAACGCTTGCGACTTCTGAGCGGGACGGTTGCGCCCTCGGCGCCGCAACAGCGCTCGTGGGCGACTGGTGGCCGATCCGCCGGGTGCTCGATCGCGCGGCGACGCGCGCGGGCACCGAGACTCCGCCGCCGTCATTGCCCGACGAGGCATCGGTCGTTGCGGTCATTGAAATCTCGTCAGCGAGTCCGGCCAGCGGCCGTGCGCTTGCCTTTGGGGGCGAGCAGATGCTCCTTCAGCACCGCGCCCTGTTCGATCTTCTGGAAGCCAGAGCCGAGGCGCGCGGCGAGTATTGATCGCTGCGTTCGATGATGCCGCCTAGGCGGCCTTCGCCAGTTCCCGTTCCTGCGGCTGATCTGCGGTCTTGATCTCGGCCGCTGGCGGCTTGGGGAAGAGCAGCCTGGAAGCGAGCACGATCGCTCCGAGGCCGAGATAGAGGGCGATGGCCCAGCCGAGGTTCCAAAGCACGATCATCGCCAGCGGAATGCGCAGGAAGGTCGGGTTGAAGCCGAAATCCTCGCCGATCGCCTCGCACACCCCGAGAATCGTGTGCGACCGCAGCGGGAGGGCGACTTCATTGGTCTGCGCGTTCATCTCGAACTCCGTTGGCAAAAGCTTCTGCCATCTATCAAGCAAGTTATGTGCCAGATTTGGAAATATATGTATTACAGTAACTTAAACAAACATATCGGCGGAAGATTCGGAAAACCCACCATGTCCGGCGGCAGACAGTTGGGAATTTACACCTCTTGCTGCAAGTGCGATATTGCACTGCAGCATTGATCTTCGACCAACGGATACAAATCTGGTGCGGACTGCGTTTTCGGGGTCACTGAACAGGAGCTGCCGATCCGATGCTGCGGGTCATGATGAAATCGAAAATCCACAGGGCGACGGTGACTCAGGCGGACCTCCACTATGTGGGCTCGATCACGCTCGACACGGCGCTGATGGAAGCGGCCGACCTCCTCGAAGGCGAGCAGGTGGCGATCGTCGACGTGACCAACGGCGCGCGGATCGAGACCTATGTCATCCCCGGCGAACGCGGCAGCGGGATCGTGGGGATCAACGGCGCCGCGGCGCATCTCGTCCACCCGGGCGATCTTGTGATCATCATCAGCTACGCGCTGATCGAGGACTCCGAGGCCCGCTCGCTCGAGCCGAACATCGTCCACGTCGACGAGCAGAACCGAATCGTGAGGCTCGGCAACGACGCTGCCGAACCGGTGCCGGCCGCTAGCGATCAGGTGCGGGGCGACCTGCTTCGGGCCGAGTGACGTCGCCGGCGGTCAAGAGGCGCCACGGCGGCGGCAGGTAATCGGTCGACATGTAATAATAGAATTCGCACCGGCCTGCGCTGTCGCGGTTGATTCCCTTGGCGATCCCGAGCGCCACTTCGCCGCTGAACACAGGGCCGCCGCTGTCCCCTGGGATGCAGGAAGGCCCTTTGACCGTGATCCAGGTCGGGCTGCAGGGGCCGCCACAGAGGTCGTCGGGCGGCGCATAATCGGTCAGCTCGACGGTTGCGCAGGAGTAGCCGGAGCTTTCGCCATAATGGCAGACGAAGTCGCCGGCGCGGGTGCTCGCCGCATTCCTCCAGGTCGCGACGCGCCGGAGCGTGCCGGCTCCCCGATCCGAATAGAAGAGCGGATCAGGGGCATCGGAGGTGCCGTTGATCTGCACGTCACGATAGGCCGCGCCCCATGATCCGATCATCGGCATTTCGCTCGTGGTTCCGTCGCGATGAACATAGGTCAGCTGGTCGGGACAATGAGCCGCGGTCGTAATCGCGTTGATCTCGCCGTTGGTGACCACGAACGCCGTCGTGCAGCGGTTGCGCCGCTTGGTCAGCGTGTTCACGCCTTCGATGAGGCCGCCGCCCTTCACGCTCATGTTCGATTCGTTGAGCTCGTTGATGACGACTCGGACGGGGATGCCGCTGACCTGCTGGGCGCGGGCGCGGATCGCGTCGATTCCGAAGCTGGCGGCGTCGGCGCTCGTGACCAGCAGCACGATCTCGCCAGTCCGCTGGTCGTAGCCGGCACCGCGCATTCCCGGCAGCTCGGTCCTCACGTCGATCAGGTGCCGGCGCATTGCTGCGACCGCTTGGGTCCGCGTAGCCTTCGCGCCCGTCCGAAAGATTATTGGTATGCCGGCCGCCATTCGGTCGGGTACCGGATCCGACCCGGTCAGAAGCACGACGATCCGGTATTCCGGGGCATTCTCGATAGAAATTCCCGCAAGCCGCCCCGCGAACTCCCGAGCGATGGCGTCGGTCGCCCCAACGCTGTCCTGTTGCGCCTTTAGCCGGCTGGTCGCCTCGTTGAGCGTCACGCCGAACTGCGCAGCATATTGAGCGGCATCCTCAGCGATCGCTTCAGCCTGGGTTTCGACCGGCGGCCCGCCCGCGGGCTGCGCCTCCGCGCTGGCCGTGATAAGGGCCGCCGCAGCCGCAAAGGACCATAAGATGCCCCAGGACCTCGCCACCGATTCCACTACCTTCGATCTCACTCCGCCGACCGATGAACAATTCCAGACGCTGGTTGGCGATCTTACCAGGGAAGAGAAGCACGTCCTGCTCGACCATGGCACCGAGGCGCCCTTTTGCGGAACGTTCCTGAATGAAAAGCGTCCGGGCGTCTTCACCTGCCGCCTGTGCGGCCTTCCTCTGTTCCTCGGCGGCGCAAAGTTCGAAAGCGGCACCGGCTGGCCGAGCTTCACCCAGCCGTTCGGCCCCGGCCACCTCAGGACCATCCGCGACACCAGCCACGGAATGGTCCGCAGCGAGCTGGTCTGCACCCGCTGCGGCGCTCATCAGGGGCACGTCTTCCCCGACGGTCCGCCGCCGACGGGCGAGCGCTATTGCATCAATTCGGTCAGCCTTGCCTTTACTGCGCAAGGAGAACCGCTTCCGGACAAGCTTGGACGCGGCGCTCCGGAAGGAGAGGTTTGGAAGGGCTGAGTCGGGGATAGCGGAACAGCACGCCAGTTCGTCGCTTTGAATGCGCATGGCCGAACCGCACGCATCCCGCACTCGAATTCCCATCTTCCTCATTCTCGTTCTGCTGATCGTCGCCGCGGTGATCGGCGGCGTGATTGCCCGCATGCTGCCGATCGGGGCGGATCAGAGCGCCGCTCCGCGAGTCCTCGCCGGCCCCACGGACGACAGCCTCGCGCCGCTTGTGAAGAAGACCGCTCCCGCCGTCGTCAATATCGCCACGCTCCAGCAGTCGCCTGCCCAGCAAAATCCCTTGCTCCAGGACCCATTCTTCCGCCGTTATTTCGGCATTCCCGACGCCGCGCTTCAGCCGGCGATCGCCGCTGGTTCCGGGGTGATCGTCGACGGACAGCGCGGGTTCGTCATCACCAACTTCCACGTCGTGCAGAACGCTCAGCAGGTCGAAGTAGGACTGAAGGATGGCCGCAAGCTGCCCGCCGACCCGGTCGCGCTCGACCCGCAGCTCGATCTCGCTGTGCTTCGGATCAACGCCAGGAATCTGCCGAGCCTTCAGCTGGGCGACAGCGGCAAGCTCCAGGTCGGCGATTACGTCGTTGCGATCGGCAATCCGTTCGGCCTCGGCCAGACCGTGACCAGCGGGATCATCAGCGCCACCGAGCGGCCGCTCGGGCAGGGCGATAGCCGGCGCTTCCTTCAGACCGATGCGCCAATCAATCCGGGCAATTCAGGCGGGCCGCTGATCGATCTGAACGGCAAGGTCATCGGCATCAATTCGGCGCTGTTCAGCCCGACCCAGAACGAAATGGCCGCGGGCAGCGTCGGCATCGGATTCGCGATTCCGAGCAATGTCGCGAGAAAGCTGCTCGCTCAGGCTGAACGGACGAAGTAGGCCGCGCAATCAAAGATGCGTCGCGCCCAGGTCGTAGTTAGAAGCGCTTCGATCGATTCGCTCATAGTCGATCCGGATCCGCACCCAGGCGCCGATCAGCGCTCGCCCGTTCTTGCGCGGTGGCCGCACCCGGAACTGCCACGCCGCCTGGCGGACGGCGCTCGCGAGATGAGAACCGCGCGGCTCCTGATCGAGCTCGACGCAATCGTCGACCCGGTCATCCGGAATGGTCTTGCACGCGATCAGCCCATATCCGTCGGGCGCGTTCGCGGGCAAATAGCCGCCAAGCTCGGCGTCCGTCGGATGCCGCGCCCATTCCGCCGCATAGAGCACGTCGCCGTTGGGAGCTCGGCCGACCGCTTCCGAATCTCCATCGCTGCCGGAGTTTTTGGGCAGGTTTCCGATATCCGCCGCGGCGAGCTCGTTGGCGCTCATCTCGATCAGCACCGGCGACTTTTCGCGCGGTTTCGGAGGCGTCACGATCGTCGGTTTCGAGGGAATCACGACCGGGGGCTTGGGAAGCGCTTGAGCTACCTGGCGGGCCTTGACCGACCGGGCCTTGGATTTGGCCTGTTCGGGACTAGCCGGCGACTCGGAGATGAGGTCGACCACGGTTCGTCTGATTCCATTCGGTGGCGGAGGAGCGAAGTGGTCGATTGTGAGGAGCAGCAGCAGGACCAGCAGGTTGACGCCGATCGCCAGCACCACGCCCGAGGCGCGGCGGCTGAGCGGCTGGCGCTCGTAGAGGGAAGGTAGGCGATAGGCGGGCAAGGCTTGAAACTGCTGCTCGTCGGGTTCTGCGTCGCGATTGGGGGCACCTTAGTGCGGCCCGAGTTGAACCGCGAGTGAAGACCGCGTCAGGAAGCGACCATTACGCCGCCGTCGCGCTTGGAACCCGGGGGCTGAACGGCGGTTGGCCAGACGAGCACGGGGCGCTGTCAAGCGACGGTGACCCAGATGGACGACACATTGAAACTGAAACGGCAGATCGAACGCTGCCGACGAATCGCGAACTGGATGACGGACGACGAAGTTCGAGCTTCACTCGAGCAATTGGCCGAGAAATATGAAGACGAGCTTCGTCGCAAGGACAGAGGCTTTATGCTTCGGTCGAAGGAGTCGGGGCGTCACGCGCGAGACCGTCACACGGAGTGAATCCGCGTGACGTCGATCCTGTCGGGGTTGTCGCGGGTAGCCCGATCTTCGCCATGTCTTCGCAATGGCTCCCGATTGCTCCGCGGCCGCTCGCCTGCCGGTAGCTTTGAAGAGAAACCCCGGCCGGCGCCGAAAGCGAGGGATGGCGCCGAGCCGAGGCTCCTACGCGTCGGCGCGGTCCGAGGGGAACCGGGCCGCGCCCTGGGTTTCCACACTCGCCGAACTAGGGACCGGCGAGAGCCTCTGCCGGGCCGCCTCCTACAGCCCTGTCTCGCGAGGCTGGTGGTAACGCCGCCGGAGCTCGCTAAAGGTTCAGCAGCGCTACCGACTCTCGATTAACGCGTCCTCGGTTAGCGGTGGATGAGGGAAAAGGGTTAGCGACGGTTAAGCCGTAAATCGCGCTATGCCTCGTCGCGCTCGACTTCGACCGCGAGTTCGGCGTCATTCGCCGGTTCGCAGTCGTTGCTGTTGGAGGCGAGCATGAAGCGGCAATCGTCGACCAGCGCGTGACACCGGCGAAGGCTTTTGCTTAGGTCCGCGTTTACCCGTTCGAGGTAATCGTTTTCTTGCTTATCTTGTTGTGGCGACACGAGAAAATCCAAGCGCAGTCCAAGTCCAGCGCAAACGCCCGCAAGGGTGCCGGGTTCCCATTGCTGTTCACGCCACGTTCCCCTGGCGATCGTTCCGACAGCCTTACAATCGAGTCGCAACGCGCCTATGTCGCCTCCGCTATCAGTCGCAACTTGACGGTCTACAGGCCTCCCGGGGCTCTCGTTTCCTTCTCTTGCAGCTCCTGGCACGAAGCGCCCCCGCTCTTGGGGGCCGCACAAGAAGGAAATCGAAATGACCACGGGAACCGTGAAATTCTTCAACGAGAACAAGGGCTACGGCTTCATCGCCCCGGACGGCGGCGGAAACGACGCCTTTGTTCACATCAGCGCCGTCGAGCGCTCGGGGATGCGCACTTTGCGCCAGGACCAGCGGGTCAGCTTCGAGCTGCAGGAGGACCGCCGAGGAAAGATGGCCGCCGTCAACCTGAAGCCCGCCGACGAATCGGCGAGCGATGCCGAGGCGAACGACCAGCAGGCTGAGTAGTTTGACCGCGCCGGTCATCCGGAGTTCGAACCTGCAGTTCTTCCTCGCCCGCGCCGAACAGGCGCGGGCTGAGGGCGAGGCGGCGACGCTCGAGCATGTGCGCGAGCGTTGCCGCCGGTCGGAGGCGGCGTGGACCGCGCTCGCCGACCGAGCCGAGCGGAGCGAGCAGCTGCGCGAAGCCGAGGCCCGAAGGAAGGCGGAAGCGCCTCAGGCGTAACGCGTCGCGTCCCGGAACCTCTGTCGCCGACCCGACGTTGTGCCCGCCACCAGGGCCGATGGACGACAGGACCCTCAACCTTTGGCGCCAGATCGAAGGCGCTCGCCGAATCGGCAAGCGCCAGGCGGTCGTGCGCCTGAAACCTGCCGCTCCCGGGAGCCGGACCTCCTGACCGCCGAACCGCGGTTCAGCCGCGCCTGAAGAACCGCAGGTAGAAGGCCGCGAACAGAAGCACGATCCCGAAATTGGCGATCAGCCGTTCGAGGAACCGGTGCCGGAAGAAAGCGAAATCGAGCCCGACGATGACAGCGATCATCGCCGCGATGAAGAGCGCCAGAGCTACCGACCTGCCCATCGCTGCAGTCATAGGCTAGGCTGCACTGATGTTCGAGCCGTGGAGCGACTTCTACTTGGTGGTCGGCGGGGCGGCGGCGGTTCTGCTCGGCCTGATCTTCGTCGTCGTCACGTTGATGCACGACCGCCCGCGCTCGGCGGTGCTCTACGGGTCGCGGCTCTACATGGGCCCGATCGTGCTCCACATGTGCTTCGTCCTCGTGCTGAGCGCGGCCGCGGTCACTCCGACGATGAGCCGCACGGCCTTCGGAGGCATCGCGCTCGCCGTCGCCATCTGGGGAGCGGCGCGCGGCATCTATTCGACCGCCGGCCTGACGCGCCTCAGGAAGATCGGCGAGGACGAGGTCCACTGGACCGACGTCTGGTATTACGGCGTGGTCCCGCTGGCCCTCTACATCGCGCTCGCCGCGGTCGCGGTGAGCTTCTGGAGCGGCTGGCCCGACGCGACCGACGGAGTCGCGGTGGTGATCGTCGGCCTGCTGCTGCTGAGCGTCCGCGACGAATATGACCTCGTCACCTGGCTCGCGCCGAAGCGCGACGCCGAGCCTAAAAAATCGCGAGAAAGCTGACGTTTCCCGCTGAGCGGCGAGGGGGGAGGGGGGCGTGTCAGCTTTGTCAGCTTTGCCCGATTTGCGATTGGGCAGCTCGGCGCGACTTAAGGCACAAACGAGCCCGTGTAGGACAGCGAAATCGACGGCACGAAACCCAGTCCGTGCCTCAGTCGACGCGCTGGGCAAGCCCGCGGTGGACCGCGCGCTCCACGAGATCGTGGATCTGGCGCTGCGCCGCTTCGGCGGCCCGCGCCTGCTCCTGGCCAAGCTCGGCCTGGCGTTGACCGAGGGCGGCCTGCTGCTCCCCGAGTTGCGATTGCTGGCTGCCCAATTCGGCTTGCTGACTTGCGAGCGCGGCCATTTCACGCGGCGTCGAGTTCGCTTGCAGCGCGCCGAGCCGCCCCTGCTCCGCACCCAGCGCGCCCTGGCGGCTGCCGAGCTCGCCCTGCTGCCGTCCCAGTTCGCCCTGGCGCCGCCCAAGCTCCTGCTGCGGACGCACGATCGCTTCGGCCTGTCGAAGGATCGCGGGATCGCGGATCACATAACCGACGCCATCCTCGCGAACGTAGAACAGGTCGGAACGGCCGCCACGCAAAGCCTCAGCCCGGCGCAGGTCGTCGGTCGAACCGTTCATCGTGCTGCTGTCGTTGTCGCCGGTCAGGAGCACGTAGCTCATTCGGCCGGCGGGCTGGGCGTAGAGCGCCGAAGCGGGCGCAATCGCTGCTAGAGCCAGGGGAACGATCCAGCGCATATTTCACCTCCGTTCAGCCGCCGTTAGCTACAAATGTAGCGCCGGTCAAGCAGCGGCCTCGGCCTTGTCTGTTCCGAACTTGCAATTGGGCGTAGGGGTGCCGCCCGATCGAATGGAGGAGCCCGCCATGAGCATTTTCAACGAAATCCTCGGCCAGGTGTCGCAAACACCGACGGTGGACAATTTGGCCGCCAAGGTGGGCCTCACCCCCGAGCAGGTCGAGCAGGCGATCGCCGCGCTCGGCCAGGCGCATACCAGCGATGGCGACACGGTCACGACGGCCGCGCAGCAGACCGGCCTTCCGCAAGACAAGCTGAGCGAGATCGTCGGGCACATCGGCGGGGAAGGCGCGCTTGGGCAATTCGCCTCGCTGCTCCAGCAGGAAGGCGGCGCCGGCTCGCTTCTGGGGAGCGTCTCCAAATATCTTTAGGAGCAATCCCGCTCGACCGGGATTGTTGGCCAAGCTCCTGACGCGCTGTCGAGTTAATGTTGCTGACACCGGCTGTTCGTCCAGCGGCGCGTATGCCGACCACTCCCAAGTGCCGTGGGAGGAAAGACATGAAAAAGATATTGCTCGGCCTGACCGCGCTCAGCCTGCTTGCGAGCGGGGCGCCATCGATCGCCGCACATTGCAAGGACGCCAAGGGCAAGTTCATCAAATGCCCGCCGAAGCCCGCAAAGCCCAAGACGTGCCGCGACGCCAAGGGCCACTTCATCAAGTGTAAGTAAGCTCGGGAGCTTGCCATGAACCGTCTGATCCTTGCGGCCGCGCTCGCGGCTGCGTTCACCTGTGCGTCCAGCGCCCCCGCGTTCGCGGCGGCCAGGAATTACGATTGCTCGAAGCCGGGCAACGCCAGCAAGGCGGTGTGCAAGGGCGCGGCCAAGTCCGCCGCGGCTGCCGCGGCCAAGACCACTCCGACCAAGGCGGCCAAGGCCAAGGCGCCCAAAGCGACGGAGACCAAGGTCGCCTCGACGACCACGACCAAGACCGTCACTCAAAAGAATTACGACTGCTCGAAAGCCGGCAACAAGGACAAGGCGGTATGCAAGTCGGCCGCCGCGAGCGCCTCAAAACCGGTGGTCAAGCAATCCACCGTGGCGACGACCACCCGCCATTACGACTGCGCCAAGCCCGGCAACGCCAACAAGGCGCAGTGCAAGGTCTCGACCTCAAGCAACCAGGCGGTGACCAGGCCCGTGGCGGTGAGCAAGACGGCGGCGGCCAAGCCTGCCGCGCGTCCCGCAGCGGCGCCCAGGCGCACCGCCTCGGCAACGCCACCCTCCGTCGAGGACCGCAACCCCGCGGGCGCGATCGCCCAGTGCAAGGACGGCACCTACAGCCACGCCAAGGTCCGCACCGGCGCCTGCTCGAGGCACGGCGGCGTGGCCAAGTGGAGCTGAGCTGACCAACGAGCCGGTATAAAACAGGAGCGCTGGCGCCGGGCGCTATCCAAGGCTGGTAATCGCCGGAGCCGCGGCCCGACGCAAGATGGCGCTGCCGCGATCCTCCGTTAAACTGCCGCAGCTATGTCGTCCGGTGTGCCGGCCGCGAAACGTTTGCGAAGCTTGTCGAGCGAGGCCTCGTGCGTCAGGTCGAGGTGGAGCGGGCTGATCGTCACATAGCCATCCGCGAGCGCCTCGAGATCGGTCGAATGGCCCGGCGTCTGGACCATCGACCCGAGTCCGAACCAGTAATAATCGTACCCCCGCGGATCGGTGCGCTGAACGATTCGAAGCCGCCCATAATCGCGGAGCCCCTGGCGACACACGCGAATGCCTTTGACTTCATCGGGCGGCAGAGCGGGGAAGTTCACGTTAATCAAGGTGCGCGGCTCGGTCTCGAAATTGAGCAGCGGCCCAAGCACCTTCTCGGTCCACGCTTCGGCCGCAGCGAACGGGACGGTGTCACCCATGCCTTCGCGCGAATAGGCCTGGCTGAGCGCGATCGACGGTACTCCGGCGAGCGCGCCTTCCATCGCCGCCGAGACCGTCCCCGAATAAGTGACGTCCTCGGCAAGGTTCGCGCCGCGGTTGACCCCGGACAGGATCACGTCGGGCGGCGAATCCTTCATGACGTGCGCAAGCGCGAGCATCACCGCGTCGGTCGGTGTTCCGGTCACCGAGAAGCGCCGCTCGTCGTGCTCGCGAAGGCGCACGGGCGTGGTGAGCGTCAGCGAATGGCCGGCGCCCGACTGCTCCTCGGTCGGAGCGACGATCCACACATCGTCGCTGAAGTTGCGCGCGACTCGCTCGAGCAGATTCAACCCGCGCGAGTTCACGCCGTCGTCGTTGGTGAGCAGGATCCGCATCGGAAAGGCGGCTATGGGCGAGCCTTCCCGCTGCTGCAACCGCGAAGGCGCGGAGGGCAAAATGCGCCATATTCGCAACAGCTTGGCGATTTCTTCACGTGGGTTGGATCGGTCCTTGTGAAGGTGCGGGCGCGCAATTATAGCGCCCGGTTGGGGAAATGCTGATTGGACGGGTCTAAGTCCCGGGAAAGTCGGCACTTATTGCCTCCGGCTGAATCGGCGAGCCGTGCCCAGCCGGCGGCGGCGTATTCGTCGGCGCGGGAGGGGCCCGCGGCGGCCGAGTTCGGGGGAGGGACTGATGGCGACCGCACTAGTCGACCTTTATGGCGGCGACGATTTCGAACCATTCGACCGGATCATTCTCGCCGAGGGCTATCGCCCGTCGGACGACGAAGAATTCATGTGCGGCAAGCACCGCGCTTACTTCCTGAGGAAGCTCAAGGCGTGGAAGGAAGCGATCATCGACGAATCACGCCAGACCATGGCGCAGCTCCAGGTCGACTCGCTTCGCGAACCCGACATCGCCGATCGCGCGTCGAGCGAGACCGACTGGGGAATCGAGCTGCGCACCCGCGACCGCCAGCGCAAGCTGATCGCCAAGATCGATTGCGCGATCCGCCGGCTCTACGAGGGCGAATACGGCTATTGCGAAGTGACCGGCGAGCCGATCTCGCTTGCGCGCCTCGAAGCGCGCCCGGTCGCGACCATGACTCTCGAAGCCCAGGAACGCCACGAGCGTATCGAGCGGGTGTCGCGGGACGATTGAAGCGTCCCGACTTCGGCTGACCTCAATTCGGCCGGAGCAAGATTGAACCGATGAGGCGCATCGGCGACTTTGGAATGGAGCGGTTCGCGCCCCGCTAATGCATCATGTGGCCGGCGAGCTCGTCCTTCAGTCTCAGTTTCTCTTTCTTCAGGCGGTGGAGAAGGTCTTCGTCTGGGTGGGGCCGGTGCTCTTCTTCCTCGATCAGCGCGTGAAGCGCGGCGTGCTTCGATTCGAGCGACTCCACCATTGCCTTGTCCATTGGTGCAGTTCCTTTCGTCAGGCTGTTGTCACCATCCCGTAATAAACCACGAAACGACGCTCTTGTCTTGAGCCATCTCACGGCCCGCCGAGCGCCGGGCGCAGGCCGCCGCTCGATCGGCCAAAGGTTTCGGGCGCGGTCCGGTTGGAGTAGGATAAGCGCAATGAACGACGATCAACCGGCGCAGCGGCTGGAGGAACTCCAGGCTGAGCACCGCCGGCTCGACGCCGAGATCCAGGCGCTTTCGTCCGAGCCGACGGGCGACCAGCTGGAGGTCGCGCGGCTCAAGAAGCGCAAGCTCAGGCTCAAGGACCAAATCCAGCAGATCATCGATTCGAACATTCCGGACATCATCGCCTGACTGTCCCCATCAGGGACACTGCCGTTTTGGAGCGGCGAAGCGAGGTGCTTGGGCGTTTCCACGCCGTCCCAACGGTGGCACTCTGGAGAGTGATGGACGAATCGGATCTTCCGCAGCAAGTACGCATCACCTCGCGTCTGATCGACTCGCTTTATACCGAGGCGATGCTGCTTGCCGACGAAGCCCGCTCCTATTTTGACGAGGCGGGCAAGGACGAGCGAGCGACCCTGCAGCCGTTCGCGAGGGTCGGGTTCGCCTGCGAATCGCTCAAGGTCACGACGCGGATCATGCACATCGTCGCGTGGCTGCTGACCCAGCGCGCGATCGAGTCGGGCGAAATCCCTACGCGGGAGGGGCGCAGACCGGAGCGCCGGCTCGGCAATGCCCAGGAAAGCGACCCGTCGGTCGTCGCGCAGCTGCCCGAATCGGCGCAGCGGCTGATCCACTCGAGCGCCGATCTCTACGCGCGGGTGAAGCGCCTCGATGAAGGCGCGCTCGACTGGCAAAATACGCAAAGCCCCGCCCGCGCGCTGATGGGCCGGCTCGAACGCGGGCTTGCGGGAGGCGCCTAGCTTCCGCAGAGCCGCCTTTTCGCCGCGGTATATTGATCGGCGAGGCTGTCGATGAGCTCGGCCGCGGGACGGACCCGGTCCACCGCGCCGATCCCCTGGCCAGAGCCCCAGATGTCGCGCCACGCCTTCAGCCGCGATGAGCCTTCAGAGCCGAACTTCATCTGCGTGCGGTCGACCGCTTCAAGATTGGCTGGATCGAGTCCTGCCTGCTCGATCGAGGAGCGCAAATAATTGCCGTGAACGCCGGTGAACACGTCGGTGTAGACGATGTCCGCCGCGCCGCTCGCGACGATCGCCTGCTTGTAGGAGTCGGGAGCATTGGCCTCGTCGGTGGCGATGAACGGCGAGCCGACGTAGGCGAGGTCGGCGCCTGCTGCCTGTGCCGCCAGGACCGCGCCGCCGCTGGCGATTGCGCCCGAGAGGATGAGCGGACCGTCGAACCACAGGCGAATCTCCTGCAGCAATGCGAACGGCGACCAGCGCCCGGCGTGGCCACCCGCGCCAGCCGCGACCGCGACGATTCCGTCGGCGCCTTTCTCGATCGCCTTTCTGGCGAAGCGGTCGTCGATCACGTCGTGCAAGGTGATCCCGCCCCAGCCGTGGACTGCCTGATTGAGCTCGGTGCGAGCGCCCAATGAGGTGATGACGATCGGCACCTTCCACTGCTCGCAGACAGCCAGATCCTGATCGAATCGGTCGTTGGTGCGGTGGACGATCTGGTTGACCGCGAATGGCGCCGACGGCTGGTCGGGATGTGCGCGGTTCCACGCGCCGAGCGCCTCCGTGATCTCGTGGATCCATTCGCCGAGAAGGGAAGCGGGCCGGGCATTCAGCGCGGGAAAGCTGCCGACGATGCCTGACGTGCACTGCGCGATCACCAGCGCGGGATTGGACACGATGAACATCGGCGCGCCGATCACCGGGATGCGCAGCCGCGACAGGATCGGCGGAACGCTCAAATGCGATGATACTCGCGGTACCAGTCGACGAAGCGCGGGATCCCCTCGTCGATCCCCGTCGACGGCTCAAACCCGTGATCGCGTTCGATTGCGCTAATGTCGGCGAAGGTCTCTTTGACGTCGCCGGCCTGCATCGGCTGCGGGTCGAGCAGCGCTTTCTTGCCGGTCGCCTGCTCGAGCAGCTCGACCACGCGCATCAGGTCTTCGCTTCGGCTGTTGCCGATATTGTAGAGCGCATGCGGCGCGCTGCTCCCGCCGGCCTTGGCCGTCCCGTCGTCGGGGGGCGGGCTGTCGAGGCAGGAGACCACACCGCGGACGATATCGTCGATGTAGGTGAAGTCGCGTCGCATCCGGCCGCCGTTGAACAGCGGAAGCGGTTCGCCTGCGCAGAGCGCCTTCGTGAAAATCCACATCGCCATGTCGGGGCGGCCCCATGGTCCGTAGACCGTGAAGAATCTCAGGCCCGTGAGCGGCAGCCGATACAGATTGGCATAGCTTTCGCTCAATAGCTCGTCCGCTTTCTTGGTCGCGGCATAGAGCGACAGCGGATGATCGACCCGGTCCTCGACACGAAAGGGCAGATTCTTGTTCCCGCCATAGACGGAGGACGAAGAGGCATAGACCATATGCACGCGCCGGTGTCGGGCGAGCTCGAGCATGTTGGCGTGACCGACGATATTCGAGTTCACATAGGCTTGCGGATTTTCGAGGCTGTAGCGCACACCCGCCTGCGCACCGAGGTG
>DASUIC010000026.1:0-12007 GCA_036273215.1 Sphingomicrobium sp. | reverse complement strand
GGCGACCTTCGGTCTGCCGGTGTTTCGCCACCCCGACACGGGAAGCGAGATCGACCGGCTGCTTCACCGCCTTTACTCGGACCCGAGCCGCTGCGTGCTGGTCGGCGCCTATGCACTGGGCAAGGCGCAGCGGATCGTCTGCGAGCTGCGCGAACGGGGCCACCACGACCCGATCTATTTCCACGGGGCGATCGAGCGGCTGAACCAGCTGTACGAGAGCTTCGGGGTCGAGCTCGGGGAGCTTCGCCACGCCGGCTCTGCGACCAAGCAGGAGATGGCCGGGCACATCGTCATCTGCCCGCCAGGAGCGCTCAACGACCGCTGGTCGCGGCGCTTGCCCGATCCGGTGACGGCCATGGCCTCGGGCTGGATGCGAATCCGCCAGCGGGCGCGGCAGCGCAACGTAGAGCTTCCGCTGGTGATCTCCGATCACGCCGACTGGGACGAGCTGACCATGACCATCCGCGAGCTCGAGCCCAGCGAAGTGTGGATCACCCACGGCCGAGAGGAAGCGCTGAAGCACTGGTGCACGACCCACCAGATCAAAGCGTGCGAGCTCAACGTCGTCGGCTACGAGGACGAGGACGAGTGAGGTTCCTCCCCAGCCGGACGGCTGGGGAGGAACCATGCGGAGCATGGTGGAGGGGTAAGCGGCGGTCGCGTCAGGGCCCCTCAACCATCGAATCTCCGTTCGATGGTTTCCCTCCCCACGAGCTGCGCTCGCGGGGAGGAATGGCATGGCGGAACAGCCAGGCGGAGACGAAGAAGAGCGCCGCGAAGAAGCTCGTGCCGGCCAGCTCCACGCCGTGCTTCACATAAGGCTCGTCGGTGCCGCCCATCGATGCGATTGCGTAGGCGATCAGCAACGAGACCCCGGCAGTGAGCATTGCGCGCGTCATTTCCCGTGCACGAAAGCGCACCACGCAGGCCGCCACGATTCCGACCAGCAGCGCGACAAAGAACAGCTGGTTGAACGGATTGTGCTCGCTTCCGACAAGTCCGACGGCCAGGTTCACCCAGACCACGAGCAGGTTTGCAAGCAGGGCGACCGCGACGGCGGCGCGGTACCAGCCGCTTTTGATTTTCCACACGGCGAGCTCGAGCAGGCCGCCGACGACGGCGAAGATGACTCCCGCGAAGATGAAGTCGCCCGGCGACCAATCCACGCCTTGCGCGTGCAGCTGCATCGCCACGAACGGCGCCGCCAGCAGGAGCACCGCCGTCCCCCAGCCGACGATCCGCCACGGACTTGCGATACGCCTACCCACAATCTCGCTCATACTTGCCTCCGATATCGTTTGAGGCTTCACATTGGCGAACCCGCGCGTGAGCGGCATGAGCAAGTCCTGAGGTCTTCCTGAAAAGTGACAGCCGCCACCTACCGTTTCGACCGATTCGAGCTCGACTGCGCCGACCGGCGGCTGCTTCGCGACGGCGAGCCGGTCGAGCTCAGCAGCCGGTATCTGGACGCTTTGGCGCTGATGCTTCGCGAGCCTGGCAGGCTGGTGTCCAAAGACCGCTTCCTCGACGAGGTCTGGCGCGGCGTGCCGGTGACGGACGAGGCGCTCACGCAGTGCATCAAAAATGGACCCTGAAACAAGTTCAGGGTGACGATTCCCTTATTCCGCATGTGCGTCTAGCATTGAGCCGCCATGATCGCGCGCCTGTCCGGAATCCTCACGGAACTCACCGCCGACGGCGCGGTGATCGATGTCGGCGGCGTCGGCTATCTCGTGCAGATGAGCGGCAAAGCGCTCGACTCGCTCAATTCCATCGGCGGGGAGGTTGTCATCCTCACCGAACTTCAGGTGCGCGAGGACGCCTGGACCTTGTTCGGATTCGGCTCGGCGGCCGAGCGCGATTCCTTCCGGGCGCTGACCAGCGTGCAGGGCGTCGGCGGCCGACTCGCGCTCGCCATCCTCTCGATCCTCTCGCCCGACGAGCTCGCCCGAGCCGTCAGCCAAAGCGACAAGGCGATGATCGGCCGCGCCAACGGAGTCGGGCCCAAGCTCGCCGCCCGAATCGCCAACGAGCTTCAGGGCAAGCTCGGCGTTGCAGGCCTCACCGGCGCCGCACCCGGCCCCCGCGCCGGAGCCGCGGCCGACGCCCTCTCCGTGCTCGCCAACCTCGGCTTCAAACCCGCCGAAGCCAGCGCCGCCGTCAATGCGGCACAGGACGAGCTGGGAGCGGACGCGGGTCTCGACGCGCTCGTGCGGCTGGCGCTTAGAAAGGCTGCTAAATGACAGATCGGACCGCCTCCTGCCGCTGCGGCCAGCTTCGCGCCACGGTCACCGGCGAGCCGGCGCGAGTCTCCGTCTGCCATTGCCTCAACTGCAAGAAGCGCTCGGGCAGCGCGTTCGCGGTGCAGGCGCGGTGGTCCTCTGCGCAGGTGCAAATCGAGGGCGAATCGAAGACCTTCGTTAAGGTCGCCGACAGCGGCAACCGCGCGACCTTCCATTTCTGCCCCGAGTGCGGTTCCGACGTCTATTATCGGATCGATGGCAAATTCGACGACGAGTTCAATGACCTCGTCGCCATTCCCGTCGGCGCGTTCGATGATCCCTTTTTCCTCACACCGGCCTTCTCCGTCTGGGAGGAGCGCAAGCACGACTGGGTGGAGATCGTCGGCGAGGTCGACCGCTCGGCCTGACCTTCCGGAACAATTTTTCGCGCCGGACGTGTAACGTTTTTCGCAACCAGGAGAGCGGAGAATGAATCGACTTCTATGCGCCGTGGCCGCGATCGCCCTGATCGCCCCCGCGGCCGCCAGCGCGCAGCGCCAGGACAATCGCCACAATGGTGACCGGACCGAGCATAGCCAGGGCCGGCCCCAGCATCAGCAGCAGCAACAGAATCGGCAAGATCGGCAGAACCGGTCAGGCCGGATGAGTCGATCCGATCAGATGAATCGGTCAGATGGGATGAATCGTACGAACCGGCCGAACGGGACGCGAGTCACCCGCGTGACTCGCACGACGAACGTGACCCGGCCGGCCGGCGAGCGGACGACCCGGCGGGTGACAAACGTCTATCGGATCGGTCGCCGGCCGACGAGCTTCCATCGCATCCGGACAAGCGCATTCCGCTATCCGCGCGGCTACCATTATCGGCGGTTCAGGATCGGCTCGATCTTGCCGAGCCTGTTCCTCTCGAGCCTCTATTTCTGGAGCGACTATGGAGCGCTCGGGCTCGGTGCGCCGCCCCCGGGCTATGTCTGGGTGCGCTACGGGCCGGACCTGCTGCTCGTGAACCGGTTTAACGGCCGGATTGCCGACGTCATTTACGGCGCTTTCTACTGAGTTGATTCGGCAAGTTCCGCGACCGGCCTGAATTCCGCTGTCCTACAGCCGCGGGATTGTGCATCATCATCACATGGCTGCCGTGACGCGCGTTGGCGTATCTCTGTTCGAGCGAAGAACCAACGCGCGCGTGGCGCAGGCGCGCGCGCCATCACCGCGAACATTGGTGAACATTCGGGGGGGCAATGGCCACTGATCCCGCCCGAATCACCACGCCCGAGCGCACGTCCGAAGACGCCGACGCGGCGCTTCGGCCGAAGAGCCTCGACGAGTTCATCGGCCAGCAGTCGGCGCGCGAGAACCTGCGCGTGTTCGTCCATGCCGCGAAGAGCCGCGGCGAGCCGCTCGACCATGTCCTGCTCCACGGGCCGCCCGGCCTCGGCAAGACCACGCTCGCCGGAATTCTGGCGCGCGAGATGGGTGTCGGCTTCCGCGCGACCTCCGGCCCGGTGATCGCCAAATCGGGCGACCTCGCGGCGCTGCTGACCAACCTCGAGGACGGAGACGTCCTGTTCATCGACGAGATCCACCGCCTCAACCCCGCGGTCGAGGAGGTGCTCTATCCGGCGATGGAGGACCGGGCGCTCGATCTCATGATTGGCGAGGGACCGTCCGCGCGGTCCGTCCGCATCGAGCTTCCGCGCTTCACATTGATCGGGGCGACGACCCGGCAGGGGCTGCTGACGACTCCGCTCCGGGATCGCTTCGGAATCCCGGTCCGGCTCAATTTCTACACGGTGGAGGAGTTGGAGCAGGTCGTCTGCCGAGCGGCGCGGCTGCTCGGCGCGGACCTCACTGACGACGGCGCGCGCGAGATTGCGCGACGCTCGCGAGGAACTCCCAGAATTGCGGGCCGGCTGCTTCGCCGGGTGCGCGATTTCGCCCATGCCTCGGGCAGCGACACGATCACTGCCGATGCCGCCGACAAGGCGCTGTCGCGACTCGAAATCGACAGCCTTGGGCTCGACGCGATGGACCGGCGCTATTTGACGATGATCGCTGACCTCTACGGCGGCGGCCCGGTCGGCGTGGAGACGCTGGCCGCCGGGCTTTCCGAACCGCGGGACACGATCGAGGACGTGATCGAGCCTTTTCTCATTCAGCTCGGCCTCATCGCCCGCACGGCACGAGGGCGGTGCCTCAACGGCCGCGGCTACGCTCATCTCGGACTGCCGGTCCCCCAGGGCAGCCAGAGCGGATTGTTCGACCAGGGAGAGTCGTAGAAGTGACGTTTCTATTTCGTCATCCCGGACTTGATCCGGAATCCACCTTTTTCTCGGTGTTCAAGAGAAGGTGGATTCCCGCGTTCGCGGGAATGACGATCATGTTTGCGTTTCCGGTGGCCGCGCAGGCTCCTGCCCCATCCGCCGCGCCCGATTATTCGAAGGACTCGAACTGGCTGTGCCTTCCCGGTCGAAACGACGCCTGCTCGACTCCGCTCGCGACGACCGACCTGACGCCAAAAGGCTATGGCGCGGCCGGCCAAAGCGACCCCGCCAGGGACCCGCCGCTCGACTGCTTCTACGTCTACCCCACCGTCTCCAACGACGAGGGAATGAACAGCGACATGGTCGCGGGCGGCGAGGAGCGCGAAGCGGTCGAGGTGCAGTTCGCGCGCTTCGCCTCGGTGTGCCGGACGTTCGCGCCGATCTACCGGCAGATGACCGTCGGTGCGATCGTTGCCTATGCGACCGGCGCCGACATCAAGCCGGCGGGCGAGCTGGCCTATCGCGACGTGGCGGCCGCGTGGCGCAACTATCTCCAGACCCGCAATCAAGGTCGGTCGTTCGTGCTGATCGGCCACAGCCAGGGCAGCCTGATGCTCCAGCTGCTGATCGCACGTGAGATCGAGAAGGACCCGCCGGTCGCGGCCCGGATGAAGCTGGCGATCATCCCCGGCTACAACGTCCTCGTCCCGCAGGGGAAGCTGGTCGGCGGCACGTTCAAGACCACTCCGCTGTGCAGCCGCCCGGGCGAGACCGGCTGCGTGATGGCGTGGAGCAGCTTTCGCGACAAGAACCCGCCGCCCGACGAATCGATGTTCGGCAATGCAGACCAGGCCGGAATGACGGTCGGCTGCGTCAATCCGGCGCTCCCCGGCTCGACTGACTGGGTCAAGCTCGACAGCGACTGGTACGCGCGCTCGAATGAACCCGTGCCCGGCGGCCCGATCCAATGGTCGACGGAAGGGCAGCCGAAGACTCCGTTCGTCCACACCGAAGGGCTGATCTCCGCCAAATGCATCAACGACGGCACGCGCGGCTATCTTTCGATCCGCACCAACCATGCGCCGGGCGAGAAATGGACCGACCGGATCGGCGGGGAAATCGGGTTCGGAGGCATGTTCCTCCCCGGCTGGGGAATGCACCTTTCCGACCTGAACGAAGCGCAGGGAGACCTCGTCCACGAAGTCGCCGAGATTGGCGCTAGTCTTCGATCCAGAACAGCCACTCGACCGTAACTCCGAGGGCAGCCGCGAGCTTGAGCGCGAGCAGGGTCGACGGGACGAATATACCGTTCTCGACGGTATTGATGGTCTTTCGCGAGACGAGGCACAGCTCGGCAAGCTGCCCTTGCGTCAGATCGAGTTCGGTTCGGCGATCCTTCAGCCGATTGCCGAGACGCTCATTCATCCTCGTCGGGCTCGGCGCGGTTGAGCCAACTGAGCCGCGCGAAGGTGACGATCAGTGACGAGTTGACCAGCGCATAGATCGTGAGGCCCACATCCAACCTGACCCAGAATTGGGCGATCAGCATGCCAAAACCGACCAAGGCCAACGTGACGATGCCCCAACGGGACGCATCGCCGCTGACGAAACGGCTCCTCTCGTCGTTGAGGATCGCCTGGTCGCGTTTCGACAGCCAGCGGAACGGCAGGCCGAGCAGCCACCACAGGAGCGACAAGGTCACGGCGCCCCAGGCCGCGATACCCAGCACGTGGTCGAACAGACCCGAGTCACGCCCGAAAATGATCGTACTCTGTTGCAAGAGGAGCAGAGGGAGGAGCCATCCCAACATTCGCCGCGTGCGCTGTACCGTTTCCGCGTCTGGTCGGTCGAAGTTCGGGCGTGGCCTGTAATTCATGAATGCGACTCCAGGGCGTGTAACCTTTGCGTTATAAGTAACCCATAGGTTACACAAGTCAAGTGGGTTGCAGTGAAGAGTCCCGTCTCGCTAGAGCGGTCGGAAATGAGCCAGTCCCTCGACGTTCCCTACCGCGGCGGCTTCGTCGGGCGCGAGCATCATTTCGCCTTGAGCGTCTATTTCGAAGACACCGACGCCTACGGCATCGTCTATTACGCCAATTATCTGAAGTTCATGGAACGCGCCCGCTCGGACATGATCCGCGCCGCCGGAGTCGACCAGTTTGCGGAGCTCGAGCGCAGCGGAAGCGCCTATGCGGTGGTCGAGGTCGACATCCGCTACCGCAAGCCCGGGAGGCTCGGCGATGCGCTTCAAGTCGTCAGCACGGTCGATCAGGTCCGCGCATCGTCGGTCCACATTCAGCAGCGAGTCATGCGGGGAGCGGAACAGCTGACCCAGGCGCGGGTGGTTGCGGCGTTCCTGGATCGGGAGGGGCGGCCCAAGCGGCAGCCGCGCGAGTGGGTCGAAAAGTTCAGGAGCATCACGGCGCAGGGGCGATGAGGGCACTATTTTTCCGCACATTGCTGGCGATCGGTGCGGCGGGCCTCGCCGTGGAGGCGGCCGCGGCGGTTCAGCCCGACACTTCAGCGGGGACGGTGATCGCGCTGCCTCCACTGACGACGCCCGACAACAACAATGAGGCCCTTGCCCTCGCCTGGCAGGCAACCTTGCTGATCGACAAGGACCTCCGCCAGACCTCCGAGCTGCTTCCGATCAAGCCCGATCAGAAGGACTATTATCCCTACCCCGAAGTCACCGCGCCGAGCTTCGCGAAGTGGCGTGCGGCCGGTGCGAAGGCGCTTCTGACCGGGTTCGTTCAGGCCCGTGCCGACGGGCGCCTCACGATCGGCTGCTACGTGTATGACGTGGTTAGCGGCCGCGAGCTCGGACGGCAGGGCTTCGTCATCTCCAAGAGCGAGCTTCGGCGCGCGGCGCACAAATGTTCCGCCCTTGCTTATTCGGCCATCACCGGCGCTCCGGGCATGTTCGACACCCGAATCGCCTATGTCGCCGAAAGCGGCGCGGGTGACGCGCGGATCAAGCGCATCGCGGTCATGGACAGCGACGGATACCATCACAGCTATGTGACCTCCGCCGATTCGCTGGCGCTGACTCCGCGCTTCGCGCCGCACGGCGAGCATGTCGCTTACGTCAGCTTCACCGACGGCATTCCCGAGGTGCGCATCGTCGACCTTCAGTCGAAGGAGCAGCGGCCGCTAATCCCCGGAACCGCGATCACCTTCGCGCCCCGCTATTCGCCCGATGGCGGCAGGATCGCCTTCTCCATGACCACCGGACAGAACACCGACATCTATATCGTCGGCGCGAACGGCGGCATCCCGCGGCGGCTAACCTTCTCGCCCGGCATCGACACCGACCCGAGCTTCTCGCCCGACGGGAACAGCATCGTGTTCGAAAGCGACCGCTCGGGCGCTCAGCAACTCTATGTGATGAACGCGAACGGTTCGAACGAGCATCGCATCAGCTTCGGCGCAGGCGGCCACGCGTCTCCCGACTGGAGTCCGGATGGAAAGCTGATCGCCTTCACTTACCGCGCGGGCAACGGTCGCCGAATCGGCGTCATGAATGCCGACGGGACGGGCGAGAAGCTGCTGACCACCGGCCCCTCCGACGAGGGGCCGAGCTGGGCGCCGAGCAGCCGCGAGCTGATCTTCCAGCGCACTGGCGCGGGTGCCCACGACGGCGTCTATCGCGTGTCTCTCGATGGGGGCCAGCCGGGCAGGATCGCCACTCCCGAAGACGCGTCCGACCCCGACTGGTCGGACCCGCTGGATTAAGCCGATGCGCAAACAGATCCTCCTCGTCGCCGCGCTGATCGCCGCTCCGGCCTCCGCACAGCTTCCGGGCCTCAGGAGATACACTCCGGCGCAGGCCGCACCTGTGCTGAACTCGATCGGCGCGCTGCGCTCCGACTTCGCCGCCCAGTCCGGCGGTGCGCTAATCTATTTCGTCATGGGCAGCGCCGATATCCTGCCCCAGGCGCGGTCTCTTCTTGACGATCAGGCGGCATGGCTGAGAAGTCATCCCGAAGTCGCGGTGAGGATCGAAGGCTACGGCGACACGACCGACACGCGCGATCACGCGCTCGCGATGGGTGCCCGACGTGCCGAGCAGGTGCGCGATTATCTGGTGCTGATGGGCGTTCCGGCGGCGCAGCTGACGGCGACGAGCTGGGGCAAGGAACGTCCCGGCGCCGGCCGGGTGATCACGGCTCTGGTGCGCTAGGCCGCGCGGCGGCCGTAGCCGCAGGCGGCGAGCCACGCCCGCGCCTGGCGCTGCGCCTCGGCGATCTCGCGAGCGGTCATCTCGATGGCGATCTCGGCGCGGCACTCCTGCCCCCTTGTGCTCCCCGACAGCGCTGCGAGGTTGAACCATTTGTGCGCTTCGATGAGGTCGACGGTGATCCCGCCGCGGCCGGTCGAATAGGTCACTCCGAGCTCGAACAGCGCGTCGACGTCCCCGCTTTCCGCATCCGCGATCCGGCTGCGAAGAAGGAACTCCGCGCTCTTCTGACTGATGGCACCCATGTTGATCCCCTTCCCTGTTGGAAGCGAAATTCAACCGCCGATGGCAAATAAATGGTTAACGTGCCGGAACGAACTCAAATCGCGAGGTTATCGATGAGCCGCGTGCCGCCGATCGTCGCGGCTGCGATGAGGCGCATTTCTCCTTCCGGCTGCTGAAGCGGCTCGAGCGTGTGGGCGTCGACCAGAGCGAAGTAATCGATGTTCGAAAACCCGGACTCGAGCAGCGCCTTTCGGGAAGTCTCGAGAGCGGCCGCCACGGGACCGCCCTTGCGAATTGCATCCCTCGCCTCTTCGAGCGCTCGCGGAAGCGCCACCGCACGGGCTCGCTCCTCGGGCGAAAGGTAGGCGTTGCGCGACGAGAGGGCGAGACCGTCTCGTTCGCGTACCGTCGGAACGCCAACGATCTCGACGGGAACGCCAAGGTCCGCGACCATTCGGCCGATGACTGCGAGCTGCTGAAAATCCTTTTCGCCGAACAGCGCCACATCGGGACGCACCGACAAGAGCAGCTTCGCGACGACGGTCGCGACCCCATCGAAATGGCCCGGCCGAGCTTCGCCTTCCCAGCGCTCCGAGATTGCCGAAACGTGGATGCTGGTCGAGAAGCCCTGAGGATAAATGTCATCGACGCGCGGAATCCACAGCAGGTCGCACCCGGCCTGCTCCAGCATTCGTGAGTCCCCGTCCTCGCGTCGCGGATAGCGGGCGAAGTCCTCGTTCGGTCCGAACTGCGCCGGATTGACGAAGATCGTCGCCGCCACCTTTTCGGCACGCCGTTTGGCTTCCTCGACAAGCGCCACGTGCCCGGCGTGGAGCGCGCCCATGGTCGGAACCAGCGCCAGCGTGCCGCTCAAATCGCGCCGTGCCCGCGCCAATTCTTCACCGCTGCGAACGATTTGCACGCCTGCTTGACCTCGGTTAATCTTTGCGCCGGGGCGGCGTTTCGGTGTCGCAGGGGAAAAGATCAAGCCAAGGGGAGGCAATGAGCCAGCCGCATTTCATCGTCTTCGCCAACGAAAAGGGCGGTACGGGCAAGTCTACCACGGCGGTCCACACTGCGATCGCGCTCGCCGCCTCCGGGCACCGGGTCGGAGCGCTCGACCTCGACAGCCGCCAGCGCACCATGACCCGCTATCTCGAGAACCGCGACGCGACCATGCGCCGGCTCGAGAAGGATTTGCCGCAGGCGGCATACGAAGTGCTGGAGGATCACAGCGATGCGGGCCTCACCGGGGCGATCGGTCGGTTATCGGAGCAGGCCGACGTAATCGTGGTCGATACGCCCGGACGCGATGACGAGATCGCAAAGGCCGCCATTCTCAAGGCGGACACTCTGGTTACACCGATGAACGACAGCTTCGTCGATCTCGATCTCATCGGCCAGGTCCACCCCGAGAATTACAAGGTGACCAAGCCGAGCTTCTACGCCGAGCTCATCTGGAACAGCCGCACCGCGCGCGCCAAGCAGACCGGCAAGAGCGTTGACTGGGTGGTGCTGAGAAACCGCCTCCAGCACATCGAATCGCACAATCTCAGGCGCGTCGGCGCGGCGCTCGACGAGCTCGCCCGCCGAGTCGGCTTCCGCGTCATCCCCGGCCTCGGCGAACGAGTCATCTACCGCGAGCTGTTCCCTAAGGGCCTGACCTTGCTCGACCTGCAGCAGCTCGGCGAAGTCGGGATCGCCCACATCACCGCCCGCCAGGAGCTGCGCGAAATGATCGCCGGCCTCGGCGTCCCCGGCGCAGACGAAGTCGAAAAGGCGGCTTAGCCTCAAACGGCCGCGCAGCGGCCAGATTGTCTTTTCACACCAAGACACGAAGGTAGAAGATAAGACACGAAGGCGTCGGCCCGTTCTTCGTGGCTTCATTCCTTCTTCGTGCCTTCGTGTGAAATCCCTTTCCTTTCTGGATTGCTTCGTCGCTCCGCTCCTCGCAATGACGACGGCATGAGTTACAGCTTCAACCCAACCATCCTTCGCGAGTACGACATCCGCGGAATCGTCGGCGACACGTTGACCGAGGCCGACGCCTACGCGCTCGGCCGGACCTTCGCGGCCGCGGCGATCGAGGAAGGCGCTCGCCGGCTCGCCGTTGGACGCGACGGGCGCACCCATTCGCCGATGCTCCAGGCAGCGCTGATCCGCGGGCTCACCGAGGGCGGCATCGACGTGATGCAGATCGGCATGGGCCCCTCGCCCATGCTCTATTTCGCCACCCACTATCTGCACGTCGACGGCGGGATGCAGGTCACCGGAAGCCACAACCCGGCTCATTACAACGGGTTCAAGCTGCTCCTGAACGGCCGCTCGGTGTTCGGTCGCGAGATTCAGGCGCTCGGCGAGCGGGCGGCGCTCGGCGAATGGACGGACGGCGACGGGACCGTCGAGGAAGTCGACATCCGCGAAGCCTATGTGAAGCGTCTCCTCGAAGGTTTCTCGGGCAAGCCGTTCCGGATCGGCTGGGATGCGGGCAATGGCGCCGCCGGCCCGGTCCTCGACATGCTGGTCGAGCGGCTCCCGGGCCAGCATCACGTCATCTTCAGCGAGGTGGATGGGAGGTTCCCCAACCACCATCCCGACCCGACGGTCGAGGCCAATCTCGGGGAGCTCAAAGCGCTCGTCGAGCGGGAGCAGCTCGATTTCGGCATAGCCTTCGACGGCGACGGCGACCGCATCGGCGCGGTCGACGGCAAGGGCTGGGTGATCTGGGGCGACCAGCTGGTGATGATCCTCGCCGAGGCGGTGCTCAAGGAGCTGCCCGGCGCAACGATCATCGCCGACGTGAAGGCCAGCCAGACTTTGTTCGACCGCGTCGCCGAATTGGGCGGCAAGCCCCTGATGTGGAAGACCGGCCACAGCCTGATCAAATCGAAGATGAAGGAGACCGGCGCCCCGCTCGCGGGCGAGATGAGCGGCCACATTTTCTTCAAGCACCGCTGGTACGGTTTCGACGACGCGCTCTACGCGGCGGTGCGGCTGATCGAGGCGGTGAGCGAGAGCGGCAAGAGCCTGACCGA
>DASUIC010000025.1:0-10429 GCA_036273215.1 Sphingomicrobium sp. | reverse complement strand
GCCGCCGAGCAGGTGGTGGAGGACATCCACTGGCGCGACGAGGTTGCGGCGGAGCGCAAGTCGCTGCTTTTCGAAGTGAATGACGGTCTCGGCGCCGTTGCCGCACGACAAACCCAGCAGCCATGCGTTGATCGTCGCCTGCGAGAGATCCGACTGGTGCTGGAACGGCACCATCGCAACGAGCCGCCGCGCCTGACGGGGGTCATCGGCCGACCGGTGAGCGACGTGGCGGCGCGCGGAACATGGCAGATCGCGCTCGCCGGCCAGGCGCTGTCGCACATGAGCGACAAGGAGAAGCTGGCGTTCAGCGATTCCTTCGCGAACCTCGAACTGTGGGAAAGGATCAGCATCGAGGAAAAGGCGATCTGGCTCCGCCTAGCGCCGCTGAACCTGTCCGATCTCCTGACCCAGGAAGATTGGAGCGGGATCCGGTCCGCTTATGCGCAGGCGGTCATTTACAACGATCACATCCGGGTGCTCGCGCCATGGATCGAGATGCAGGTCAGCAAGAACTTGCCGCAGGTCGAAAAGCCTCGCTCGGCCGACAATCTGGCGGCCTTCAACGGCATGGCAGACGAAATCTGCAAGCCAGCGCTTGCGCCGGCGGCGAGCGGAGGCGGCTGACATGCACTTCCACCTTCCCAAACCGCTTCACGGCTGGCGCGCCTTCGCGGGCGAGGTTGGGATCATCGTGCTCGGCGTCCTGATCGCGCTCGGCTTCGGGGCGCTGGTCGACGAGTGGCAGTGGCGCGGGAAGATTCGCCGCGCCGAAGACGCGATGCGCATCGAGCTTTCGAAGGACGACGGCCCGCAGGCCTACGCCCGAGCCCTGATCGGCGGCTGTCTCGATGCGCAGATCTCCCGAATTCACGACGGCGCGGAAACGGCTTCGCCTGAGCAGTTGAGGCAGTGGACCGCCGCTTATGGGCCGCCGTTCCGGGTCTGGGACAGCGAAGCCTGGAACATCGTCGTCGCTTCCGACATCGGCAGCCACATGGGCTCCGACCGGGCGATCGCCTGGTCGAAGCCGTATCGCATCGTGCCGATGCTCACCGCCCAGAATGCGGACGAGGCGCGGCTGGTCATCGACATGCGCAACGCTCTGCCATTGTCGGGGCCGCCGAGCCCGTCCGACCTTCAGAACCTGCGGCGAACCTCTGGGCAATTGCGTGTGATCAACCGCCGCTTCGTCACCTCGGCGCAGCTTCTGCTGGCGCGCATCGGCGCGAACGGCGCCCAGGTGCCGGTCGCGATCCGGCGCGAGCTGATTTCCGATGCGCGGGCCATGTACGGCGGCTGCGTGACCGTGCCCGACCTGAACGCGCCGGTCAGCGCAGACAGCGTCGCCGCCAACCTCAAAAGCCCGTCACTGAGCGAATAGGAGAAGCCGTGCATTTCCACCTCCCCAAACCGCTGCACGGCTGGCGAGCGTTCGCGGGCGAGGTAGGGATCATCGTCGTCGGCGTGTTGATCGCGCTCGGTGCGGAGCAGGTGGTTTCCGGGGCGCACGATCGCTCGACGGCCGCCGAGGCCCGTGCGAACATCATGGACGAGATCCGCTTCAACATGGGCACGATCATGCTTCGCGAGAAATCGGAAGCTTGCGAACAGAAGAGACTGCGCGAAATCGACTCTTATCTGGACGCGGTGGATCGGGGCCAGAGACCGAAGCCCTTGCAGTGGGTAGGCGCGCCCTTCGCACCGCTTTTGTTTCACACCAACTTCCAGGCGGCGCAGTCGGCCGGGAAGTTTTTTCTCTTGCCGACGTCGGAACAGAGGCGGCTTGCGCAGTTCTACGTGGATTTCGACGATTTCAACGAAGCGGCGACGCGCGAGTGGTACGATTGGGCGGCGCTTCGCTCGCTGGCAGGCGGCCATCCAGCGCCCGGGCCGGCGGAGATCGACCGATTGCGGGCGGCGGTGCAGGACGCGCGCGCTGCAGACTGGTTCGTGCGCATCGATTCAAGTCACCCGATGGAAAGCGCACGGCAAATGGGAGTCGCGGTCTCGCCTCGGCCGGGCGATCCGTATCAAGTGGCGTCGGTCTGCCTGGCCGCCGACACGCCCTACGCCGAGGCGGTCAAGCTGGCCGGCCGAAAGCTGGCGCCGTTCCCGGAATAGCAATGCACGTCCTCGTCACACGCCCATGATCGCGCGCGCCGTCGAGTGCCACCAGGGCTTGTCCCACACGGCGTCGACCAGGACAGCGCACGGGGCGTAGATCGCGAACCAGATTATATAAGCTTCGTGCACCCGCCGGTTGCGGATGACGTCCCACAGGAACAGCGGCGACAGCGCGACCAGAAGCCAGAAATCGTTGCCGAGCGGGCTTGCCGGGAAGTTGTTCGGAAGCCAGGTCATGCGGGCGATCGCCGCCGGCAGCGGCATCGCCGTCGCGAGAAAGATCATCCGCTTGTGCAGCCCGGAATTCACTGTGCGCGCTCTCAGCGCCATCGTCATGAACAGCGCGAACAGGATTCCGGCGTTGATCTGTGCCAGAAGGATGTTGTCGAGGACCAGCAGGCCCTTCTGCAATTGTGGTCTAGCGGTGGGGGGCGCGGACGGCAGCGCGTCCGAAACCTGGTGATACATGGTCGGAGCGAGGATGAAGCCGATCACCACCAACAGCGGAACGAAGGCGAACGCTACCATTCCAAGCCGCATGTGAAGCTCGCGCCGTCCAGTCGCCATCAGCACCGACTGGGTGAGCAGAAGCAGCATGAACGAACCCATCGCCACGGCATGGACGTGCATGGCGATCGGGAACGGCGGCCGCTTGCCCGCCTCGACCAGGCCGACCTTCATGATCGCATCGGGCACGAACCCGCCCAGCACGATCAAGATGAACCAGGCGGCCATGACCACGAAGATCCATCGGTCGAGAGACTGCGCGCGCTCAGTTCCCGACAGGCGGTCGGGTTGCCGCTCCGGCTGGAAGAATCGCCCCGCTAACGTCGCCATAGCCAGCCCCCTCGCTATGTTGGTGAGTCGACAGTCTTACACTGCCGCGTCGCCCGAACATAGGTTAATGATGCGCACGGCCGGGCATTGCGGAGCGCAAGGCTTCTGATAGCTTGCGCCGCGCTGGGGGCAGGCCGAATGCATGTCCACGTTCCCAAACCGCTTCACGGCTGGCGAGCGTTCGTCGGCGAGGTCGGGATCATCGTGCTCGGCGTCCTCATTGCGCTTGGGTTCGGGCAGATCGTCGAGCAGTGGCAGTGGCATCGGCAAGTCGTGACGACGCGCGACGCGCTCGCGAACGAGCTTGCCGCCTCGGCGAACCAGGGTGGCGAACGGCTTGCGCTCGAGGAATGCCTTCGCGGCAGGATCGGCGAGCTTTCCGCGAGGCTGAACTCGAACAACGACCGATGGGTTGGCGACCCGCTGCCGCTCGGGCCGGGCGGAACGACGGCGCACTGGGACGACCGAAGCATCAGGCAGGTTTATTGGGCGCCGCTTCGCGGGTGGTCGCAGGACTCCTGGGACGCCGCCAAGTCGAGCGAAGTGGTCGATCACATGAGCCGCGATGAGGTCGCCGCCTACAGCGCCGTCTATGCGGAAATCGAGGCGATCCACGATTTTCAGGGCCAGGAGTTTCAGCTCGAATCGAAGCTCTCCTTCCTCAGCGTGGACCAGACGCTCGATAACGGTACTCGCAACGATGCGCTCGAAGCGCTCGGACAGCTCGATGCGCTCAACTCGACCATCGCCGGACTTAGCAGCCTGATGATCGAGCAGATCAAGGGATTCCATCTTCACGTGGACCGCGCGCGCCTTGGCGAAGACCTGAAACGATCGATCGCAGGCGAGCGGCAATATCGCGGCTCGTGCGTGAAAGACGTGCGGGTTCAGTTCTGACGCTCGCCCTCGCGTTCCTTCTGCTGATTGGTGTGACAGGCTCCAGCTGAACGGCCCAGTTCAGGACTTTGCCAGCAGGAGAGCTCGGTTCATCAGCGATACGAAGGTCAGTTCGCTGACGGGTGCGTTCTCGTCATGCCAGTTGCCGGTGACCGCGAACCATTCGCCGGCCTTGTTCTCGACGAGATAGTTGAGCGAGATCACGCCGGTTTCGGAACCGCCCTTGAAACCGGCGTAGCGGAAGGATCCCGCAGCCGCCGGGAGCATTCCGGGGTTTACAGCCAGGATCGCGCGTGTCGTTGCATCGCCGTGCAGCCGCAGCCAGTTCAAAGTCCGCGCCATGTCGGCCGGACTTGCGAACCATTCGACGCGATCGATGCCGAGCGGCTTGTCGCCAAAAGCGCCGACGTCGATTGCGGTCTCTGCCAGTCTGCCGGAATTGGTGCTCAGAAGTTGCCGACGACCGTCCGGACTTGCCGCGGCCCACTCCTGTTCGAGCGCGGCGTTGGCCGGCAGCTTCAGCTCGAACGCTTCGCGGGTCGTCAGCAGGGGTAGAGTCCGCGCGGGGCTCGCGACCCCCGCCGCTTCCAGGATCGAGCCGACGCGGTCTCGTCCAAGCGTCGTCAGCAGCGTATCCGCAGCAGTGTTGTCGCTGATCGAGATCATCAGCGTCGCGGCCGTTTGCAGAGTCACCGGAGCGTTCGGCGGCCAGGTTTGCAGGATTCCGCTGGGCAGCGAATGCGGCCCGACAGGGATCACGTCGCTCCAGTGGCGCTTGCCTTCGCCAACCTCGCGAGCAGCCTCGGCGAGCACCCACAGCTTGAATGCCGACCCGATCGGCGCCGCCGTGTCCGCGTTGAATGCGGCGACAGGCCGAACTCCATCGGCGGACAGCGCGAAGACTCCGAACCCGGCTTGCCCGGGCAGCCTGGCGAAATCGGATTTCAGCGCGCTGACGCTGTCGCTTCCCGGTTCCGCGCCGGTGATCAGAAGCCCGGTTACCTGGTGCGCTCCGGCCGGATCGACGACGATCCGCATCGTGACGATTAAATGCTGGTAGTCGATGACGACGGTCGCCTGCCAGGGAGTGGTTGGAGTGATCGAATGGATTCCGCTCGCAAGTCCGCCCTGCGCTTTGAGCTGGCCGGCGATGGCGTCGAACTTGTCCTTGGTGACCGCATCTCGAAACGAGGGAGAAAAGGTTGCGGCATAGTCTCCCTGCCCGTTGAGAAGCGCGATGACTTCATTGGTCCGGCTGGTCAGCTGGGGCGCCGGCGCAACTTGCGCGGGCGAGGCCGCGGGCGGCGGCGCGGCTGCGTGCGCCGTCGCAGACGCGAGGACCAGCAAAGCAAAAGCAACAAGTCGGTTACACATCAATTTCCTCCTCGCTTCGGTGCAGCATCGGCCGGTCAGTCAAGCATCACGTCGGCGAGGCTGTAGCAATGGCTCGCCTGATAGGCGTTGCGGCCGCGGTTCATGTGGGTGAGGTTGAAGCGGCGGATCGCGCACAGGCCGTGGGGGTGGGCGAGGAAGGAGCGGATCGAGGCGGCTCCGCGGACCTTCACGCCGAACGTGTCGGCTTTCCACAGGAAGTGGGTGACACTGTCGCCGTCCTCGACACAGCGTTCGATCAAGCCGCGGTCGAGCTGGTCGGGCTCCGCTGAGCCGTCGGAGGTGAAGTCGGACAGGTGCAGGATGATTCTCGCTTTCAAGCCTTCCCCCTCGTGGGGAGGGCTGGGAGGGGGCGCGTCAGCTGCGTGAGCAGATGATGCAGGCAAATAATTCCTTTCGGCTGCAGACGCGGCCGAGCCCCTACCGGCCTCCCCGGCAAGGGGGGAGGCTTTATCGGGCAGCAGCGCGAACAGCTCCATCCAGCTCGCGTTGACCCGGGCGAGGGGCTTGTCGGGACTCCCGGGCAGGCAGGAGACGGACCAGTACCGGCGTTCGGTCGCGCGCGGGACGGGGATGCAGGTCGTGCCATAGACACGCAGGATGTCGAGTGCGTCCTCGGCCTGCGGGCGGCGCAGGAGCTTCTCGAAGCGGGCGGCATATTTGAAGCGCTGTTCGAGGGATTCGGTGCGTTCGACCGCGTCGGAAAGGTCCGCGCCGTCCTCGAGCCACGCGCGCTGCAGGCTGAAATCGACGAACTGGCGCAGCCCCCTCGCGCTGCCGTCGCGCTCGGGCGAGCGTTCGACGCGGCCGGTGACGTTCATTCGACCTTTGGAGTGACCGGCTCGGACCTCGGCATGGCGAACGTGAACCGCGTTTCCTTGCGGTCCGAGGTCACATCGATCCGGCCGTCGTGCGCCTTGGCGACCTCGGATGCAATGTAGAGCCCAAGGCCGAGTCCGTTGCGGCTGGGCCGGATCGCTCCGCGGAAGAAGGGCTGAAACAGGCGTTCCATCACTTTTTCGGGAATTGGCGCTCCGGCGTTCGCGACGGAGAGGATGAAGAGATTGCCGGTCGTCGCCGCCTCGAACGTAATCGGCCCGTCGCGAGCGCCGTGGGAGATCGCGTTGGCGAGGAGGTTGGAGGCGAGCTGGCCGATCCGCCCGCGATCGCAATAGACCGGGTCCTCGACCTCGATTGAAGCGCCGATGGTGCGTTCGGGAGCGATGCTCCGCATCTCGGCGACCACCTGTTTGAGGATCGGCGTCAGCGGAGCGTTGCTTCGGTCAATGGCGAACCCGCCGCCGAGGCTCCCGCGCGCGAGATCAAGCAGGTCGTCGACGAGCACGGAAGCGCGGGCGAGACTGCCGTTCATCTCCTCGAGAATCGTAAGGCCGCGCTCGCTCAGCTTTTCCTTGCGGCCGAGCAGGCGCACTCCGGCGGCAAGCGCCGCGAGCGGATTGCGAAGGTCGTGACCGAGGACCGCGATGAACTGCTCGCGAAGCAACGCCGCTTCGCGCTGCACCTTGGTTTCGGCCTCCGCCTTGGCGCGCGCGTCGAGCAGGGTGCGCTCATACTTCCGCCGGTCGACAGCGCGAAACAGGGTAAGGCGGGTGAACCGGTGGCTTCCGTCCGCTTCACGCTTCTCGGCCGCGTTGGCGATTGTCGGCACCTTCTCGCCCTCCGCCGTGATGAGCTCGAGCGCGATCTCATGCACGTGCCCCTGCATCCGAAGAAGCGGTGCGAGGTGGGTTTCGAACGCAATCTTGCCGCCGAACCCGAGGATCTCATGGACCGGCGTTCCGACGAGCTCGCCGGCCGGGCGGCCGAGCCACTCGGCGATCGTCCGGTTCGCCTTTACGATGATCCCCGCCGGCGAAATCGAGACATATCCGCACGGTGCCGTCTCGTAGAGATCCTCGAGATCTTCGGTTGGCGAGGGATCAGACAAATTCGCGGATCGCCGTCGTCACCTCGTCGGGCGCGCTGAGGTTCGGGCAATGGCCGGTCGCGTTGAGCAGCCGGAATTCGCTTCGCGGCAGAGCCGAGTGGACATATTCGCCGACTTGAACGGGCGCGATGATGTCGTCGCTGCACTGGAGGACCAGCGCCCGCGCCCGGACCGAGCCGAGGTCGCCGCGATTGTCCGACAGGAAGGTCGCCCGGGCGAAGTCGCGCGCGATCGCCGGATCGGTCCGGCAAAAGCTGTTCTCGAGCCGCGAGCCGAGCTCCGGCCGATCGGGATTGCCGACGATCGCCGGGGCCATCGCGGCCGACCAGCCGAGATGGTTGTCGGCGAGGAACTGGAGCAACTCGTCGATCTGCTCGCGTGAAAAGCCGCCGCGATAGCCTTCGTCGTCGATGTAGCGCGGCGACGGGCCGACCATCACGAGATCGCAAAACATCTCCGGCGCCTTGAGGCTCGCGAGCGCGCCGATCATCGCGCTGACCGAATGGCCGACGAAGACCGCGTCCCTGAGCTCGAGCGCCCGGCCGATCTCGACCACGTCGTCGGCATAAGCGTCGAGGCTCGAATAACGTTCGGTCGAGTAAGCCGAGGCGTCCGATTGTCCGTGGCCGAGATAGTCGAACAGGACGGTTCGAAAGTCGCGCTCGAAATTGCGCGCCACCGGCTGCCACATCGTCTGGTCGCAGCCGAAGCCGTGGGCGAACATCATGGTTCGCTCGCCCGAGCCGGAGACCTGGACATTGTGGCGGCGAAGGACGGAGGAGGAGGCGGCGGATTCCATTCGGTTCGCGTAACAGACTGACTTTCGGCGCGAAACCCCACGACGGCGGATGGTTGGCGTCGAGCGGTCGCGGCGCATCAGCGCTCGTGTCGCCCCGGGCGGAGGCCTCACCGAAGCGAGGCGAGCTGCATCCGGCTCTTGGGATCGAGATAGCTGATCGTGATCGGCACCGGGTGGGGCAGAAGCACGTTCTGCTCGGGCGCCGAGGGCTCGGGCGGGTCCTTGCCGAGCAGCCATTTCGCCAGCCGCGGAGCATCCTCCAGCCGCACGCAGCCGTGGCTGAGGTCGCGCTGGTCCTGCGCGAACAGGTCCTTTCGCGGCGTGTCGTGAAGATAGATGCCGTCGCCGTTGGGAAGGTCGAACTTGTAATGGCCGAGCGAATTAGCGGGCCCCGGAAGCTCGCGGACCTGGACATGCGCATCGCCCGCGGCGACCGCCTTCCAGTCGACGCTGTCGGCCGGGATCACCTCGGCGTCGTGCGAGAAATTCGAGACCACCTGATAGCCGTGCTGCGTCAGGTACGCGGGGCCGAGCTTCAGCACGTTGGCGGCGATCAGCGAGCGGGTGAGGTCGGGCGTCACGTGCCAATAGGGGTTCAGAGTCTCGTAATAGATCGAGTCCTTGAGCGAGGGCGTCGGCGAATCGGGCTTGCCGACGATCACCTTCATGCTGTCCTGAACCTTGCCGTCGTCGATCATGTAGAGCCGCGCCGAGGCCGCATCGACGAGCACGAACGGGCCGCTCTGCGGAACTTGCGCGGTGGCGAGCGAGTCGACGTAGAATTGCGGCGCGACCGTGCCCTCGATCGGCCCGAGCGCGGTGGTGAATCGCGACAGCGCGACCGCGCCCACCGCGATGAACGCGAACACTCCGCCGGCGATCGCGTAGCGGCGCTTGTGAGAAGTGGTTGCGGTCATTGATCAGCCCCCGCTGAGCGGCGATTTACGCCAATTCGAGGTCGAGCGAAAGTCGGCCTGAACCTGCAAGTTCGAATGAGGATCAAGCGTCCAATTCTTCGCCATGGAACTCCGCATCCACTCGGCTCAAGGGCAGGTTGCGACCGCGCGCCCGATCGCCGAGAAATTGAGGTTCGTCCCCCACGCGTACACCGTGATACCCGGTTGCGGCCATTCCGGATGGCGGGCCGCCGCAGCCTCGAAAGCGGACTTGAGGCGAGCCATTTCTACCTTCGAATCGCACTCGCACTGAAGCGGAGTCCTTGAGGTCGTCTTCCGGCAATGCGCGGCAGCGTCCGCGGCGGCGTCGATCGCGGCGCTCACCGCCTGGGCGTCGGCGATTGCGGCCGGATCGCTCAGCGTGATGATTCGGCCCTCGCCGCCCGCGCTGGCGATGCTCGCGGGCAGCGACAGCAGCGCCGCCGCCGTCACGGCAATCGCCGGGAATGCCAGTTTCATTCGAACCCTCCTCCGAACTCCACGAGCAGCATAACACAGATTAGCATGACGGGAATGCCACCGGCGGCAATGACGAGGGGCGATGTCATGCGGCTGCATCGAGGTTCGTTAGGTCCGCCCGGAGCTTGGCGAAGAAGTTGTCGCGCTCCGCTTGGGCATGGGCGATGAGCTCGGCTTGCCAGGCGGCCTCGACCGCGGCCTGATGGGCGTCGAGAAGCTCGGCTTCCTCGCTCGTGCAGGCGCGCTCGTACCAGTTGTCGCCGTCCCATTCGATATTCTGATAGCCCTCGAAGCCGGGCGGCGGCGCGAAGGTGGTGATCCACTTCCCTTCGGCGACATCGCGGGCACGGCGCGGATGCAAGTCCTCCGCGGAGCCTGCTTTCCAGCAGTTTTCGAATGGATCGGACCCGGGGGGAGGGGGTGTGTCAACTTCGTCAACTTCGGGCTCGAGCGCCGGGAGAACCGCCCCAGTGCCGCCCTCGCGGATGGCGCAGAGCGCCTCGTTCCAGCCGTCGCCGATGCGCGCGGTCAGCCCCTGGTCCGACCGGTCGTCCTCGGCCTGCTTGTCGAGCCGCTTCAGGATCGCGAGGGCGAGCCAGCTTTCATAATGGCGGCGCTCTCCGACCAGCACGCCGTCGCGGTAATAATGTTCGACCGTCCCGGTGATGCTCCGCTCGACCAATCCGTCGGCAAGCACAGGGCGCGCCTTGGTCTGAGCCGCGCGCCAGGCGGCGGCGAACACCGGATCGCGGCTGCGCAGCGGATAGACCCCTTCGCGGCTCATCCCGGCAACGCGGCACGCCTCGGTCACGATCCCCGTATCGGCAAGCACTTCGAGGAACGTCGCCATCCGTTCGCCGGTCCAACCGTCGCGCCGGGCGGTCAGGGGCTTTGAAGCGGGGGCAGTCTCGGGCTCGACGGCGGTTGGCGCCGGCTCGGGGCCCTTCAACCACGCGACCGGCGCGGAGTGCGGGGTCGAGCAGGGGCGGAGTGTTGGTGTGACTGGTTCTTCCATAT
>DASUIC010000024.1:0-4223 GCA_036273215.1 Sphingomicrobium sp. | reverse complement strand
CGCTTGCGTATCCGCACCGCCTTTGGCGTCACCTCGACCAGCTCGTCGTCGTCGATGTAGGCGATCGCCTGTTCGAGGCTCATGCGCCTTGGCGGGGTCAGGCGGATGCCTTCGTCCTTGGGGCCGGACGCCCGGAAGTTGGTCAGCTGCTTGGACTTCAAAGGATTGACCTCGAGGTCCTGCGGCTTGGCGTTTTCGCCGACAACCATGCCTTCGTAGAGCATCTCGCCCGGCGAGACGAACAGCACGCCTCGGTCCTCCAGAGCGCTCAGCGCATAAGCGACGGCGGGGCCCTGCTCCATCGAGATCAGGACTCCGTTCTGGCGGCCCTGTATCGGGCCCTTGTAGGGACCGTATTTCTCGAACAGGCGGTTCATGATTCCGGTGCCGCGCGTGTCGGACAGGAACTCGCCGTGATAGCCGATCAGGCCACGGCTCGGCGCCGAGAAGGTCAGGCGCGTCTTGCCGCCGCCCGAGGGGCGCATGTCGGTCATCTCGCCCTTGCGCATCGCCATCTTGTCGATGACCGTTCCGCTGAACTCGTCGTCGACGTCGATCACCACAGTCTCGTACGGCTCCTCGCGGGCGCTTGCTCCGGCAGAATTTGGCGGCCCGTCGCGGTAGAGGACCCGCGGGCGGCTGATCGACAGCTCGAAGCCTTCGCGGCGCAGGGTCTCGATGAGCACGCCGAGCTGGAGCTCGCCGCGCCCGGCGACCTCATAGGCCTCGCCGCTCTCGGTGACGCGGATCGCGACATTGCCCTCGGCCTCGCGCAGCAGGCGGTCGCGGATGACCCGGCTCTGGACCTTGTCGCCGTCGCGGCCGGCGAAGGGTGAGTCGTTGACCGCGAAGGTCATGCTCAAGGTCGGCGGGTCGATCTCGCGCGCGTGGAGCGGCTCGGTCATGGCGGGCGTGCCGATGGTGTTGGAGACGGTCGCGTTGACCAGGCCGGCGATGGCGATGATGTCGCCCGCTTCGGCGCGGTCGACCGGAACGCGCTCGAGGCCGCGGAAGGCGAACAGCTTGGTCGCCCGGCCTTCCTCGACCGGATTGCCGTTGACGTCCATCGCCCGGATCGGGTCGTTGATGGTGATGGCGCCGCTTTCGATGCGGCCGGTCAGGATTCGCCCGAGGAAGGGGTCGCGGTCGAGTAGGGTGGCGAGCATCTTGAACTCGCCGCTGGGATCGAGGCCGGGCGCGGGAACGTGGCTGACGATGGTTTCGAACAAGGGCGTGAGATCGGCGCCTGGTGTGTTTTCTGGGCGGACGTCGTCGGTCAGGCCGGCATAGCCAGTGCGGCCGCTGGCATAGAGCGTCGGGAAGTCGAGCTGCTCGTCGCTGGCGTCGAGGTTGAGGAAGAGCTCGAAAATCTCGTCGAGGACTTCGGCGGGGCGCGCGTCGGGGCGGTCGATCTTGTTGACCACGACGATCGGCCTCAAGCCGAGGCTGAGCGCCTTTCCGGTGACGAACTTGGTCTGCGGCATCGGCCCTTCGGCCGCGTCGACCAGCAGGATCACACCGTCGACCATCGACAGGATTCGCTCGACCTCGGCGCCGAAATCGGCGTGGCCGGGCGTATCGACGATGTTGATGTGCGTCCCCTTCCACTCGACGCTCGTGCACTTGGCGAGGATGGTGATCCCGCGCTCCTTCTCGAGCTCGTTGGTGTCCATCGCCCGCTCTTCGACCCGCTGGTTGTCGCGGAACGTGCCCGACTGCCGGAACAGCTGGTCGACGAGCGTCGTCTTGCCGTGATCGACGTGGGCGATGATCGCCACGTTGCGCAGATTCATTTCAATTTTTCCCGGGAATTTCGCGCGCGATGTAGTCGTTCGGTCCCGTTGTTGCAATGCAGCATGGAATAGGTGCGGTGGTTTACAAGCCGCGTTCGAGGATCTCGATCGCCCGTTCTACGGCGCGAAGCTCGCTCGGAGCGAGGCGTTCGAGCCGGTCCTGCAGCCCCTTGCCGGCCTTGGGTCGGTGCTTGAGCGCCTCTTTGCCCTCGTCGGTCAGTCGCATCGCCAGGCGGCGGCGGTTGGTGGGATCGGGCGTGCGTTCGATCAGGCCGGAACGGACCAGCGAATCGACCGAGCGGCTGACCGCGGGCGCTCCGCGGCCGACAGCGGATGCGACCTGGTTGAGAGTCGCGGGCTCGTTCGACGCGACCGCGGCGAGGAGGTTGCGTTTGGCGCGGTCGCTGCGCTCGGCGGCGCCGTCGGCGATGAAGCGCTGAGCGATCGCCGAGAAACGCGCAGCAAGCCCGTCGGGAGTACCGCCCCACAACATGAATTGCAGCCTAGCAAAGGTTTGGCCTCATGCAACATTGCGGCTAGCAGAATGCGGTGAGCAGCCGCCCTCCATTGCCGGGAAACGTCTGGATCCTCGGGTTCGTCAGCCTGCTGATGGACCTGTCGAGCGAGATTTATCACGCGCTCCTGCCGGCGTTCGTGACCATCGTGCTCGGGCTCCCGGCGACGGCGCTCGGGGCGATCGACGGAGTCGCGGAAGCGACCGCGAACTTCGCCAAGCTCTTCTCCGGCCGATTCTCGGACCGTAGCCTGAAGCGCAAGCCGTGGATCATCGGCGGCTACGGGCTCGCGGCGCTGTCCAAGCCTCTGTTTCCGATCGCGGCGGGCTGGGCCGGACTGATGATCGCGCGATTCGCCGACCGGATCGGCAAGGGCATCCGCGGGGCGCCGCGCGACGCGATGATCGCCGACGAGACCCCGCCCGAGGTCCGCGGAAGGGCTTTCGGGCTGAGGCAGGCGCTCGACACCGCGGGCGCGCTGCTGGCGCCGCTCGCCGCGATCGGGCTTATGGCATGGCTGGCGAGCAACATTCGCGCGGTGTTCTGGATCGCGGTCATCCCGGCCGCCTGCTCGTTCCTGCTGGCGTGGCTCGCGCTTCGTGAGCCGGAGGAGCACCGCGCGCCGATCAAGCGCTCGCCCTTCTTCAGCGGCTTCAGGCAGCTCGACAAGGAGACCAGGCGGCTGCTCCAGGTCGGCTTCCTGTTCGCCCTCGCCCGCTTCTCCGAAGCCTTCCTGATCCTCAAGGGCATCGACATCGGGCTTAGCGAAGCGCTGTCGCCGGTTACCCTCGCGATCTTCAATCTGGCCTATGTCGCGCTCGCCTACCCCGCCGGGGCGCTCAGCGACCGGATGAGCCCGCGCGCGATCCTGATGGCGGGTATCGGCGTGCTGATCGCGGGTAATGTCATCCTGGGGGAGACCACCAGTTTCGCCGGCCTGGTGGTCGGGACGGCGCTGTGGGGCGCGCACATGGCGCTGACGCAGGGCATCTTCTCACGCATGATCGCCGACAGCGCGCCCGAGGAGCTTCGCGCGACGAGCTTCGGCGCGTTCTACTTCGTCAGTGGAATCGCGGCGTTGCTCGCGAGCCTCGGCGCGGGATGGCTGTGGGACCGGCAGGGACCATCCGCGACGTTTTTGACCAGCGCCGCGGTCGCAGCAGTCGCGCTGGCAATGTTGATGCTGCTGGAGGAACGAAATTCCTCCCTGCCGCGATAGCGGTGGGGAGCGGAACCATGCGGAGCATGGTGGAGGGGTAATTGGCGTAGGCGTCAGGACCCCTCCACCATTGAATCTTCGTTCAATGGTCCCCCTCCCCACGAGCTGCGCTCGCAGGGAGGAACTCTAGCGCGTAAACCGCTCCCCCTTCGCCGCCTTGTCCAGCAGCAGCTGGGAGAAGCTGAACTCCGGCTTCATCCGCTCTTCCTGGCGCTTCAGGCCGTCGACGATGTTCTGCAAACCGACGCTGTCCGCCCAGTACATCGGGCCGCCGCGATAGACCGGCCAGCCGTAGCCGTAGACCCAGACGACATCGATGTCCGAGGCGCGCTGCGCGATGTGCTCCTCGAGGATTTTCGCGCCCTCGTTGACCATGGTGTAGAGCGTGCGCTGAATGATCTCCTCGTCGCTGATGTCGCGGCGTTCGACGCCCTGCTTCTTGGCGAAATCGTCGATCACCTGCTGGACGACGGGCGACGGGCTCGGGCGGCGCTTCTCGTCATAATCATAGAAGCCGGCGCCCTTCTTCTGGCCCCAGCGCTCCATCGCGCACAGCTGATCGCGGATAGTCTCGATCCGACTCGGATCGCGGTGCCAGCCGATGTCGACCCCGGCGAGGTCGGCCATCTGGAACGGGCCCATCGGCATTCCGAACTCGACATGCACCCGGTCGACCTGCTCGGGGCTCGCGCCTTC
>DASUIC010000023.1:0-10718 GCA_036273215.1 Sphingomicrobium sp. | reverse complement strand
TCGCCGAACCGCTCCTCGACCAGCGCCACCAGCTTCGCCAGCGCCTCGTCGGCATAATCGCCGTCGACGTGGATGACGATCGTGTCGCCCATCGCTGCGCCGAGCATCATCAGGCCCATGATCGAAGTGCCGCAGACCCGGTTGCCGTCCTTTTCCACCTCGATCGCGGCGTCGATCTGGCTGGCGAGATTGACGAAGCGGGCGCTCGCCCGCGCATGGAGGCCACGCTGGTTGATGATGCGGACCTCCCGGGCGGCTGCGCTCAAGCGGCGGCTTCCCCGAGGATTTCCGAAGCCACCGAAATATATTTGCGCCCCGCTTCGCGCGCCGCCGCGACGGCGGCATGGACCGGCATCACCTTGCGTGCGCCCTCGAGCCGGATCAGCATCGGCAGGTTCACGCCCGCGATCACCTCGACATTCTCGCTCTTCATGAGGCTGATGGCGAGGTTCGACGGGGTTCCGCCGAACAGATCGGTGAGGACGATCACGCCCTTGCCCTGATCGACCTTTCCAATCGCCTTGGCGATGTCCTTGCGGCGCTTTTCCATATCGTCGTCGGGGCCGATGCAGATGGCTTCGATCGCCTCCTGCGGCCCGACGACATGCTCCATCGCGGTGACGAACTCGGCCGCAAGCCGGCCATGGGTCACCAGCACCAATCCGATCATTCGTTCAACTCGCCTGCCTCAGCTTCCCGCCGCGGATGTGCTTCGATCGAATCGCTCGGCCGGGACGAAAGGTCCCGATGACGGACGTTCGGTGAGAAGCCCGAGCCACGCAGCCGCTCCGCGATTTCCTCCGCCGCGGCTACCGACCGGTGCCGCCCTCCAGTGCATCCAAATGCGACGGTCACGTAAGTTTTGCCCGCGGCCCAGTAGCGGGGAATCCAGTCCATGAGAAGCGATTCGATGCGCTCCATCGTCTCGTCCCAGGACGGCTCTCGGCGAAGATAGTCGCGGACCGCCTCGTCCTCGCCGGTCAGCGGCCGAAGCTCCTCCTCCCAGTGCGGGTTCGGAAGGAACCGCATGTCGAACACGAGGTCGGCGGTTCGGGAGATGCCATGCGCGAACCCGAAGGAGGCGATGGTCAGGACCGGCTGGTCCTCATCGCTGCCGTAGCGGCGCTTCAGCTCGTCGGCGAGCTCGGCGGGACTGAGGTCGGTGGTGTCGAGCACGCTGTCGGCCACCGTCCGGAGCGGAGCAGTCAGGCGCCGCTCGCGGGCGATCCCGTCCTCGGCCGGACGGTCGGACGCGAGCGGGTGACGCCGCCGGGTTTCGTCGTAGCGTCGAATGAGCTCGGCTCCGGAGCAGTCGAGATAAAGAATCTCGGGCTGGACGCCTTCGATGGCGCGGATCAGCGGCGGGAGCTTTTCCGCATCGAAGCCGCGGCTTCGCGCGTCCATCGCCACCGCGACCGAGGTCGTCCGTCGTTCACCGCCGCCATGAACGAAATCCTCGAGCAGGTCGGCGGGAAGGTTGTCGACAATGTCCCAGCCCATGTCCTCGAGCGTGTCGAGGACGGTCGATTTGCCCGCACCGGACATGCCGGTCACGAGCAGCAGGCGCCGCAGTCGCCGCCTAGTCACCGAACTTCAGGCCCATTTGATCGAGCGCGAGCGAGACTTTCGGTGCCGCGGAGGCCGTCATCGCGTCGATGGTGACGAAGGGCAGCTTGGCTCCGAGGATCAGCCGCTCGCGGCTGTCCTCGGGCAGACGCTCGATCTCACCCGTCAGCTCGACGACGAGCGCCACAGGCACATCGCTCACGTTCGCCATGTCGACGATTCCGATGCCTCGGATCTCGAGCTTTCCGGCGATTGTCGGTGGAGGCGAGGCGACCAGCCGGTCACCGTCGCGCTTGACGATCGTCCTGTCATCGCTGACCAGCGCGAAGCCGCGGTCGATCAGGCGAAGCGCCAGATCGGATTTGCCCGCCCCCGATGCGCCCATGATGAGCACCGCGCGGCCGTCTTTCGCCACGGTGCTGGCATGCACCGTCTCACCGGAAATCCGTGGCCCTGCCGGAACGATCATTCGCGGTCCGCTGCCGGCAGGCGGATGGTGAAGCGGGCGCCCGATGGAGCATCGTCGCGGTCGTGCACGTCAATCTCGCCGCCGTGGCCTTTGACGATGGCCTGGGCGATCGCAAGGCCGAGACCCGAATGGCGGCCGAAGCTCTCCCCTTCGGGCCGTATCGAGTGGAAGCGGTTGAAGATCGCTTCCCGCTCTTCCTCGGGTACGCCGGGGCCCTCGTCGTCGATCCTGATCCGCACTTCGTCGCCCACCCGGGCGGCGGCGATTTCGACCAGGCCGCCCGGCGGCGAAAAGCTGACGGCATTGTCGAGTATCGCACTGATCGCCCGAGCGAGCCGGTCAGGCTTGCCCATGACCACGGCGGTGTCCTTGCGCGGCCGCGCGAAGGCGATCCGTGCGTCGCCCGTCTCCCGCCTCGTTTCCCAGCTAGAGACGAGCTGCTCGATCAGCGGTCCGAGATCGACCCGCTCGAAGGTCGCCCGGGCGAGCTCGGCGTCCGTGCGCGCCGCCTCACTGATGTCGTTGATCAGCCGATCGAGCCGAACAACATCGTCCCGCGCGATTCCCATCAGCTTTTGACGGAGCTCGGGATCGTTCACGCGGTCAAGGCCGTCGACGGCGGAGCGTAGCGATGCGAGCGGGTTCTTGAGCTCGTGAGTGACGTCTGCAGCGAACGCTTCCATATTGTCGATCCGCTGGCGGAGCGACTGGCTCATGTCGGAAACGGCGCGGGCGAGGAGCCCGATCTCGTCGCTCCGGGAGGGCAGGCGGGGGACCTTCACCTCGCGCGAACGCCCAAGCCGCACGCGATGCGCGGCGATCGCCAGCCGCCGCATCGGCCTGACGATCGTCCGCGCAAGGAACATCGACAGGAACACCGAGATGACGATCACCACCGCCATTGCGCTGGCGATCAGTGCACGCTGCCGCCGCACTGTGTGGGTGAAGGTCGTGTCGTTGTCGGTGGCGAGGAGCACGTCATCTCCGAACGGGACGGCGGAGGAAATGACCGGCGTCAGGTCGGGCGCGTTTCGGATCTTCGTCGTCGGCCGACGGAGCGCCTTCGATCTCACTGCTTCCGGCCACGCCTGCAAACGGTCTATTGCCGGTTCGACGTAAAGCTCATGCGATCGCGCGCCCACGATGAAATTGAATCCGCGGTCGAGCGCTCGCGCCACGTCCTTCTTCCAGCCCTGCGTATTCGGATTGCGAAGCTCGTAGGTCGGTCCAGTCACACGCCAGCTGTCGACGTCGAGCTCGCCCGAAGGTCCGTACACACGCAAGCGATCGCCCGTCGCCCTCGACATGGCGCCAAGGATTTCCGGCCAATTCGCCTGGGGCACGTGGGTCAAGGCCACGGCCGCGGTCGCCGTTTCGAGGCGGGTCTGCTGGGTGCGTTCCTTGCTCAACCGATTGCGGAAGGCGTCGAGGTAGAGCGTGCTGAGCACGACGAGCAGCAGGGTGAGGATGTTGAGCGCCAGGATTCGGTGCGCGAGAGTCCAGCGGCCCGACCATTTCAGCCTGAGGTCGCTATCCTCATTGCTCGTCGAAGCGGTAACCGACGCCATAGAGGGTCTCGACTGCATCGAATTCCGGGTCGACGCTCCTGAACTTTCGCCTGATGCGCTTGATGTGGCTGTCGATGGTGCGGTCGTCGACATAGATGTCGTCGCTATAGGCCACATCGAGCAATTGGTTACGGCTTTTCACGACTCCGGGCCGCTGCGCCAGCGCTTCGAGAATCAGGAACTCGGTGACGGTGAGGGTGACGCCCTTTCCGTCCCATTTCACCTTGTGCCGAGCACCGTCCATCAGCAGCCGGCCCCGTTCGAGAGGCGGCAACTCGGGCTCCGCGCCGTCCGCCGTGGCTTCACCGCGTTCGAGCTCCTGCCGCCGCAGGATTGCGCGGATTCGGGCGATCAGCAGCCGCTGCGAGAAGGGCTTGGAAATGTAATCGTCGGCGCCCATCGCAAGGCCCAGCGCTTCGTCCAGCTCGTCGTCCTTGGAGGTGAGGAAAATCACCGGAAGCGAGCTGAACTCGCGGATTCGCCGGAGCAGCTCCATCCCGTCCATTTGCGGCATCTTGATATCGAGCACGGCCAGATCGGGCGGATTTTCGGCAATGGCCTTCAGAGCGACGGTCGGGTCCGAATAGACGCGGCTGATGAATCCCTCCGACTGAATCGCGATGGAGACGGAGGTCAGGATGTTGCGGTCGTCGTCGACCAGCGCGATCGCTTGGCTCATCAGCCTCTTTCAGGTGGAATTTCCGGTAGACTGGCCCAGTGGATTAACCGCCGTCCCAGGCTGAAACAAGCGCCCCGAAAATGGGCTCGATTCATGCACGATCGACGTGGGACAGGAGCTAAGCCGTTTTGACGCCGCAACCTTTTCGTGGCTATAGGCGCTTTGAAAACGGGCGAGCGGCGGCGCGGGCCAGATCCGCTGCCGTCGCTCTTTAACTATGAAGAGAGGTGGGAACGAGTGACCGATCGGGTTCCGCGTAGCGGGCTTGGCGACCAGGGTATTGCGACTGGCGCAGAGATTTTCTGGAATTTGACCACGGCCCCGCTCGTCGAACATGCGGTCCGCCGAGGCGAAGGCCTGCTCGCGAAGGAAGGCCCGTTCGGGGTCCGCACCGGGAACCACACCGGCCGGAGCGCAAAGGACAAATATACCGTCCGGGACGCGCTGACCGATGACGTCATCTGGTGGAACAACGGCAACCAGCCGATGGACCCGGACGCCTTCGATCGGCTGCACGACGACTTCCTGCTCGCACTGGCCGACAAGGACGAACTCTATGTCGCCGACCTCTACGGCGGCTCGCAGCCCGAGCATCAGGTCAAGGTGCGCGTGATCAACGAGCTGGCGTGGCACAACCTCTTCATCCGAACGCTCCTGGTGCGCCCCGATGCCGACGAGCTGCAGGATTTCGTGCCGGAATATACGATCATCGACCTGCCCACTTTCCGGGCCGATCCCGAGCGCTACGGCTGCCGAAGCGAGACCGTCGTCGCGGTCAACCTGTCGAAGAAGCTGATCCTGATCGGCGGCACCGCCTATGCCGGCGAGATGAAGAAGTCGGTGTTCGGCCTTCTGAACTTCATCCTTCCACCCAAGGGCATCATGCCGATGCACTGCTCGGCCAACATCGGCCCCAAAGGCGACACGGCGATCTTCTTTGGCCTCAGCGGCACCGGCAAGACGACGCTCTCCGCCGATCCGAACCGGACGCTGATCGGCGACGACGAGCATGGCTGGTCGGACACGGCGGTCTTCAATTTCGAAGGCGGCTGCTATGCCAAGATGATCCGCCTCTCAGCTGAGTCCGAACCGGAAATCTACGCGACCACCAAACGCTTCGGCACCGTGCTCGAGAATGTGGTGATCGATCCCGACACGCGCGAGTTGGACCTCGACGATCCGAGCCTCGCCGAAAACAGCCGCGGCGCCTATCCCGTGGACTACATTCCCAATCACGCGCCCGACAATATGGGGCCGCCGCCGAAGAACGTCGTGATGCTGACCGCCGACGCGTTCGGCGTCCTTCCGCCGATCGCCAAGCTCACGCCCGACCAGGCGATGTACCACTTCCTCTCGGGCTACACCGCCAAGGTGGCGGGCACCGAGATCGGAGTCACCGAACCGCAGGCGACCTTCTCGACCTGCTTCGGCGCTCCGTTCATGCCGCGCCACCCGTCGGTCTACGGCAACCTGTTGAAGAAGCGAATCGCCGAGGGCAGCGTCGACTGCTGGCTGGTCAACACCGGCTGGACCGGCGGCAAGTTCGGTGTCGGCAAGCGCATGCCGATCAAGGCGACCCGCGCGCTGCTTAACGCCGCGCTGGACGGGAGCCTGAAGAAGGCGAAGTTCCGCAAGGACCCGAACTTCGGGTTCGAAGTGCCGCTCGAATTGCCGGGCTGCACCGAGCTGCTCGATCCGCGCAGCACCTGGGCCAACCCGGCGGAATATGACGCCATGGCCGCCAAGCTGGTCGACCTGTTCGTCGAGAATTTCGCGCAGTTCGCGGACCACGTGGACGAGGGCGTGAGGCAAGCCGCGCCGAAACAAGCGCAACAAACGCAGCAACAGCAGACCGCCCAAACGACCGCAGTTTAGCGCCCGATCATCGGTCGGGCCTCTCAGGACCCGATCAGATGACCGAATTTCGACTCCGCCTTTTCACCTCCGACGCCGAGATCGTGCATATCGGCGAAGGCCTGGTCGCGCGCACGCTTCGGCGGCCGGAGTGGACGCACGAGGCGCACCTCGCCGCGACGACTTACCTGCTGCTGAGGCGACCTGACATCGACATGGATGCCGAGCTTCCCGGGCTGATCCGCCGCTACAACGAGAGTGTCGGCGGAGTGAACAGCGACAGCGAAGGCTATCACGAGACGATCACCCGCGTGTTCCTGCACGGGGTGCGCCTGTTCCTGGAGGAGGCCGACACGGCCGAGCCGCTGTATGAGCTGGTCAACCAGCTGCTGCTCTCAGCCATGGGCCGCCGCGACTGGCCGCTCCGCTTCTATTCGCCCGGGCGGCTGTTCTCGGTCGAGGCGCGCCGCAAATTCATCGAGCCGGACCTTCGAGCGCTTCCCTGATCCGCCCATTTCGGCTCACGTGCAAAGCGGTTCCGATGAGATGACCGAATTGATCCACTTTCGATAGAAGGCCACGCGAACATCGTAGTTCACTTGTCCGTATGTCTCAGGGCGAAAATTGGCGAGATCGCCCTGCACGAATTTCCATGAGGTGAGCCCGGCGAGCTTCCACTGGCCATGATCTTTGATCAGCAACGGTCCGCCGCTGTCGCCACTTGCTTGCATGCCCTCGAGTGGAAGTGCGTTGCTGCCCCGGTCGAAGCGGTAGGTAATCCAGCGCCCCTTTGCGGAGGTTATGCGGTTGAACGCCCTCCGCAAGAACGTTCGGTGCGAACCGCCTGGCTGTTCACCGATCAAGCCGTTGCCGCTCACTCCCTTACCGATAATCTCTGCTATTTTTCCGTTCTCCGATCCGTCTCGATACGGAAGGGCGGGACGCACGTCCCGCACCGGGGCGGCAAGTTCAATTAGTGCGATATCCGGATCCTTCAGAAGAAATTTCATCAACGGGGCTGCGTCACCGCGACCAGCCTGCGGCGGGCGGTGATACAGCGGATGAACCACCAATCTTTTGACCGCGCGCTGCCTGCCGACGATGCTGACCTCTGAAATCGGTGTTTTCTGCCACGTCACGGCGTGCGCCGCTGTCACCAACCAGCATGGCGAGATCAACACGGCATGACCTTCCACTGGAAGATCAGCCAAAGGTGGAAAGTAATTGTCGGACACGCGGTACCGGGAATCCGGCACGTCATGTCGAATGACGATGCCGAAGACGGCGGAGGGGATGATCAATACGAGAAGCCCGCTCGCGAGAAGCGGACGAGACTTGGTCGGCATCGATGCTAAGCAGCCTTTGTCCGAGAGATATATTCGTCGATGTTAGTCTTCAGCACGTCCATCGGTACGTTGCCGCCGAGCACGACGGCGTCGTCGAAGGCCTTGAGGCTGAACTTGCGTCCGAGCTCCTGCTTCGCCTTGTCGCGAAGCTGGTCGATCGTGGTGTGGCCGACCTGGTAGCCGCAGGCTTGCCCGGGCCATGCGCAATAGCGATCGACCTCGTTGGCGACTTCCAGCGGGTTCGAGCCATTGACGTTGACGAAATAGTCGACGGCTTGCTGACGCGACCATTTCATCGCGTGGATCCCCGTGTCGACGATCAGGCGGATGGCGCGGAACGAGATCGACTGGAGATAGCCGAGCTTGCCCGCGGGATTGCCGTCATAGGCGCCGAGCTCGTCGGCGAGCTGCTCCGCGTAAAGCGCCCACCCTTCCGAATAAGCGTTGAAGGCGAGGAGCTGGCGGATGAGCGGCTCCTTGTGGGTATATTCGCCCTGCCAGACGTGCCCGGGAATCGATTCGTGGAAGGTGAGGTCGGGCAGGCTGTACTTGCGGTGCAGGTCGGTGCTCCTGAGGTTGATCCAGAAACGTCCGGGGATCTTGCCGTCGATCGAGCCCGCGCCGCCGTAGGCCGTCGGAGCGCCGGGCTCCTCCTCGGGCGACATGCGCTTCACCTCCATGTGCGGATGGACCAGCGTGTTGAAGGCGCGCGGAAGCTGCGCGTTGATCCATTTCAGGCGGTCCTGGATGAAGGCCATGATCTCCGCGCGGCCTTTGTCGCCGTCGGAGAATTTGTACTTCGGGTCCTGCGCGAGCGCTTTCATCCGGTCGCCGACGCTGCCCTGATTGTAGCCGATCGATTTGAGGATCGAATCCATTTGGGTGTGGAGCTGCTGGACCTGGTTGAGACCCATCTGGTGAATCTGGTCGGGAGAAAGCGTCGTCGTCGTGCCTGCCTTGAGCGCCCAGCGGTAATAAGCCTCGCCGTCCGGCCGCGCCCACATGCCGGCGTCGTTGGTCGCCTTCTGCCGCTCGGCCTCGAGCTCGACGATCTGGCGCTCGAGCGCGGGCGCGACCTGCTTCTCCAGAATCGCACGGGCCTGTGACTCCCAATCGCCTGCAATGCCTTTTGCCTTGGTCTTTTTCACGAGCGTGGCGACCATCGCTCCGCCCGACAGCACGTCCTTGGCGGCAGCGGTCAGCGGGGGAATGGTCTTGTCGATGAGGAAGATCGGCGGAACGAGTCCCATCCCACGGGCCGATTGAAGCCGGCCGAGCTCACCGTCGAGCACCTTCGGGAATTCGGCGAGACGGGAGAGATAGGCTTCGGCGTCCGCCTTGGTTTCGACAGGCTGGTCGTTGTTGAGCAGCTGCGGCACGTCGAGCCACGCGCCGACGTTCTGAATCACGACATAGGGCGTGTTGCGCCAGCTGTTGCCGCCGACGACGGGAACGTCGCCGTAAGGAAAGCCGAAGCCTTCGAGCGCGGTCTCGTAGGCGCTGCGCACCACCTCGAAATTGGTGCGCATCTGGAAATCGAGCCCGTCGGTGTCGAACGCCTTGGCGCGATTCAGGTCATCGCGGAGGACGCTCGCGACCCGGTGCTCCCCGGCCGCCGAACGGTCCTGGAGCTTGGAGCGCTGGCCGGCGCGCGGACCGACGTCGATGCCGAGACCCGTCGCGCTTTCGGGGGAGAGGGTGAGGAAGTGGTCGGCGAAACTGTTGAGTAGCGCCAGGGCGTTCCGACTCCGTTCGGCGGAGTTCGCGCCATTCTTGCAGCTCGCCAGCAACGGGATGGCGGCGCTCGCGGCGAGAGCGGCCATGGTTTCGCGGCGGGTGAGTTCGGACAAGGGCGACTCCTGTAGCGGGTGGCGATGCTTTGGCCTTGACGAATGCTGTTCCGGCTCTTGTGAAGGAAATTCACTCGGCAAGGCAAATCCGGTGGAACGGCCAGTCCGTTCGGTCAGCGTGCCGCGAGGAGGGGGTTGGATGAAGAAGCTTGTGCGTTTTGGTGCGGCACTGATTGCCGCGACCGTCATCGCATCGCCCGCGACTGCGGCGCCCGTTGCAAAGCTCGCCGCGCCGAACCCCGCCGATGTGCGCCTGCGCGCGCTCTACAACGGCTATTCGGCGTGGGAGGCGAAGGAGTTCGGCTATATCGAGAACAGCCGCGGCGAGCAGGAGCAGGCGGGCTATCTTCCACGCGTCGACGCCCAGGACCAGCTTCGCCGGGAGGCGCACCTCCAGGATCTGGAGGCGCAGCTCAACGCGATTCCGCTGGCGAGCCTCTCGCCCGACGAACAGGTCAACGCGGCGGTGTTCCGCACCGTTCTCGATAACGAGCTGGTCGAGGCGCGCTTCCGCACCTGGGAGATGCCGTTCAACAGCGACAGCTCATTCTGGACCTATCTCGACTCGTCGCAGCCGTTCGACCATGCCGACGGATACCGCCGCTACATCGCCCGGATGCGCGACATCCCCCGCTATTTCGACGAGCAGATCGCGAACATGCGCGCGGGCCTCGCTCGCGGGTTCAGCGTGCCGCGCGCTACCCTCAACGGCCGCGACACCTCGGTCGCGAACTTCATCGTTGACGCGCCGGAAAAGAGCAGCTTTTACAAGCCGTTCGACAACATGCCTTCGACAATCCCGGAGGCCGAGCAGGCGCAGCTGCGGACCGAGGGCAAAGCCGCGATCGAGCAGTCGGTGCTCCCTGCCTACAACAAGCTGCTCGCCTTCATCCGCAACGAATATTTTCCGCGGGCGCGGACGACGATTTCAGCGCACGACCTGCCCGATGGCGATGCGTTCTACCGGGCCTCGATTCGCGAATATACGACGATCGACATGACTCCCGAGGAGATCCACGAGCTCGGCCTCAAGGAAGTCGCGCGGATCGATGCGGAGATGCAGCAGACCATGCGCGACAGCGGCTTCAAGGGAACGATGCCGCAGTTTCTGCACTTCCTGAAGACCGATCCGCAATTCATCGCCCGCACGCCCGACGAGCTGATGGGGGTGTCGGCCTATGCCGCCAAGCGGGTCGACGGGAAGATCGGCACGATCTTCGGTTTCCTGCCCCGACGCCGCTTCGGGATCATCCCGGTGCCGCCCGCGCTCGCGCCTTTCTATACGTCGGGCCGCGGCGGGATCGATAATTGCCTGATGAACACCTACGACCTGCCGAGCCGGCCGCTGTACAACATCCCGGTGCTGACGCTTCACGAATGCGAGCC
>DASUIC010000022.1:0-4967 GCA_036273215.1 Sphingomicrobium sp. | reverse complement strand
CGGTCCATTTGGAGACCAGCCGCCGCCCGTAGCTTTCGTCGACGACGAAGCCCTGCTCCATCGTACCTTGGCACCGTGGACAGGAGGGCGGGCCGGCCATTATTTCGGCGCGAGCACCATCAGCATCTGGCGACCTTCCATGCGCGGATGCGCCTCCACCTTTGCCATTTCGGCGGTCTGCTCCTGAACCCGGCGGAGCACCGCCATGCCCAGTTCGCCATGCGCCATCTCGCGACCGCGGAAGCGCATGGTGACCTTCACCTTGTCGCCTTCCTCGAGGAATTCGAAGACCTTCTTCATCTTGGTATCATAGTCGTGGTCGTCGATGTTGGGACGCATCTTGATCTCTTTGATCTCCTGCGTCTTCTGCCGCTTGCGCTGCTCGGCGGCCTTCTTCTGCGCTTCATATTTATAGCGGCCAATGTCGAGGAACTTGGCGACGGGCGGGTCGGCATTGGGGGAAATCTCGACCAGATCGAGGCCGACTCCCTGCGCCTGCTCGAACGCTTCGCGCGTATACATCACGCCCAGATTTTCGCCGTTCTCATCGATCACCCTGACCTTCTGGGACTGGATGAACTCGTTGAAGCGGGGGCCGGACATCGGCGGCGGCGGCGCCATCGATCGGCGCGGATAGGGCGGCGGTATATGCAGTCTCCAAATTGCTGTTCGTCAATTCCCGGAGTTAGGCACTCGTTCCGCCGATGAAAAGTCCGCGTGAACAAAAGTGAGTCTTTTTTGCCGCGACCTGTGGCGCAGAGTCGCCAGACGATCCGTCACCAGTTCGTTCAGCGGCGCATGTAAGGCGGCACGTTCAGCGCAATTGCCCTGAACTCGGACGGGGTGAGCGGCACCTTCGCCTCGAAGATTGCCCACGACGGCCCCGGCGGCGGATTGTAGGACACGACCATGTCCGAACCGAAGAACATCCGTTTGACTCCCACTGCGCGAATCGCCTCCGCAATCCGCGCGCCGTCCGCGGGCGAAGTTGACGCTGTCGCGACGGTGCTCTGGTCGAAGTAGAGGTTGCGGGTGCGTGGGTCATGCCGCTGAATGGCGGACTCGAACGCCTTCATGGCCTCTTCCGCGTCCGGCGGAAACTCTCCCGATCCGGCAAGGTGCGCGACCTGGACGACGACGTTCGGCGCGTAAGGAAGCAGCTTTTCGAGGAAGATTTGCGCGTCTTCGGCGCCATATGGGCTCCCGGTGCGTGCATGCAGATGGACGACGATCGGCGCGTGCCTTGCATTCGCTTCCGCGAACACTTTCTGCAGCCGGGCGACATGTTGCGAGTTGCGCATCGACACGCCTGAATTGGCGAAGTGCAGCTTCACACCGATCATTCCGGGCAGATTGAGGCAGCGGTCGATCTCCGCGAGCGCGGCGTCGCGCAGCGGATTGACTCCGCAGAAGCCGACCAGCCGCCCATGCGACTGCACCACTTGCTGCGACGTCCAGTCGTTTTCCTCAGCTGTCAGCTGATCGCGATCGGCCTCCGGGATTTTCTTGCGCTCGTCGCCAAAGCTGTAGCCCATCGACAGCACCACGCCGCGGCGAATCCCCGCTTCATCCAGCATCTTCAGGAATGCCGCGCCGTCTTGTGGCGGCAAGTTGAGGAGCTTGGCGAACTCGGGGCTGATCAAATGCTGATGAGCGGCAACCAGCGGCGACGGAACGTCACTGGCCAGCCTTGCTGCGGATGCCCCTGCCGCTGCTACCAGGCTCGAAATCGCAATCAGCCAAGTCTTCATCGCGACACTCCTCAGCGCTCGAGGCGCACCAGCGCGTAGGGACGGCCGTGATCGTCGGTCGGCGAGCGACCGACGATTCGGAAGCCTCTCGCGAGATAGAATGCGAGTGCGTTGCTCGCCTGCTCGTTTGCATCAACGCTGAGGTGCGGCTCCAGCAAGAGTGCATGATCGAGCAGCAGCGACCCATAACCGCACCCATGAGCCGCCGAGTCCACGAATAGCGCCTCGATCTTGCTTCCTTCCATCGCAAGGAAGCCCATCGGCTGATCCGCATCATCGACCGCGATCCACAGGTCGGCGTTGGGAAGAAACCGTTCGCCCACCAAGTCTTCGATCTCGGTCCTATCCGCAGGAGAGAGGAAGCCGTGCGTCGCATCGACCGCTGATCGCCAGATTTCGAGCGCCCGCGGCAGATCGGCGGGAGTCCCGCGGCGGACGTTCACTGAAGGTCCGGCGGCACCGCCTCCGCGCTGATCATCGCGACCGCATCATCGACGCTCATCATCCTCTGATGCTCGTCGCTTCCGAGCCGCCGGAGAGCGACCGTGCCCTCGTCGGCCTCGCGCTTGCCGACGACCAGCAGCAGCGGGACCTTGGCGAGGCTGTGCTCGCGCACCTTGTAGTTGATCTTCTCGTTCCTGAGGTCGGTTTCGACTCGGATGCCCGCGTCGGCAAGCTTCGCCGCGACCTCGTTCGCGTAATCGTCGGCATCGGATACGATCGTCGCGACCACCGCCTGCACCGGCGCGAGCCACAGCGGGAACTTGCCCGCATGATGCTCGATGAGGATGCCGATGAACCGCTCGAACGTGCCGAGGATGGCGCGGTGGAGCATCAGCGGATGGTGCTTGTCGCCGTCGGCGCCGACGTAGGTGGCGTCGAGCCGCTGCGGCATTTGCGGGTCGAGCTGGAATGTACCGCACTGCCATGTGCGGCCGATCGCGTCCTGCAGGTGGAACTCGAGCTTGGGCCCGTAGAAGGAGCCTTCGCCTGGGAGGATATCGTACTCGAGCCCTGTTTCCTTGAGCGCAGTCTCGAGATCGGCCTCGGCGCGGTCCCATTCCTCGTCGGTGCCGATGCGCTGTTCCGGACGTGTCGAAAGCTTCACCCGGTAATCGGGAAAACCGAGGTCACGGTAGATTGAATCGAGCAATGCGCAGAACCGCTTGGTTTCCTCGAACAGCTGCTCGTGCGTGCAGAAGATGTGCGCATCGTCCTGCGTGAACTGGCGCACGCGCATGATTCCGTGAAGCGCTCCGTGCGGCTCGTTCCTGTGGCAGCAGCCAAACTCGGCGAGACGCAGCGGAAGCTCGCGGTAGCTGGTGATGCCCTGCTTGAAGACCTGGATGTGCGCCGGGCAGTTCATCGGCTTCAAGGCCATCAGCTCGGCGTCGCCGGTGATGACCGGCTTGCCCTCTTCTGTCCCCGGCACCTCATCGGGGACCACGAACATGTTCTCGCGGAACTTGCCCCAGTGGCCCGACAGCACCCACAGCTTGGAATCGATGAGCTGCGGAGTTTTGATCTCGTTGTAGCCGGCCGCGTCGAGGCGGCGACGCAAGTAGGCCTCAAGCGCGCGCCAGATGATCCAGCCCTTGGGGTGCCAGAACACTGACCCATGCGCTTCGCCCTGGAGGTGGAACAGGTCCATCTCCGCGCCGATCTTGCGGTGATCGCGCTTGCCCGCTTCCTCGAGCCGGACGAGGTAGGCGTCGAGCTGCTTCTTGTTGAGCCACGCGGTGCCGTAGATGCGGCTCAGCATCGGGTTCTTGGGATCGCCGCGCCAGTAAGCGCCCGAGACCCGCGTCAGCTTGAACGCGTTCGGATCGAGCTTGCCGGTCGAGGCGAGGTGCGGCCCGCGGCAGAGGTCGATCCACGCTGCGTCGCCTTCCCCCGTGCGATACATGGTGATGGTCTCGCCCGCGGGCAGCTCCATTACCCATTCGGCCTTGAAGGCCTCGCCGGCTTCCACGAAGAAGGCGCGGACCTGCTCGCGGGTCCACACCTCGCGGATCAGCGCCTTGTCCGCGTCGATGATGCGCCGCATCTCTTCCTCGATCGCCGGGAGCTCTTCCTCGGTGAAAGGGCCGTGCTCGGCGGTCGGAGCGAAATCGTAATAGAAGCCGTCATCGGTCGCCGGACCGAAGGTGATCTGCGTTCCCGGATAAAGGTTCTGCACCGCCTCCGCGAGCACGTGGGCGTAATCGTGCCGCACCAGCTCGAGCGCATCGGCCTCGTCTCGCGAGGTAATCAGCGCGAGGCTCGCGTCCCCGTCGAACGGGCGCATGATGTCGCGCACCTCGCCGTCGATCCGTGCGGCGAGCGCGGCCTTGGCCAGCCCGGGCCCGATCGCCGCGGCGACGTCCGCGGGGGTGGACCCCTCGGGCATCTCCTTCACCGATCCGTCGGGAAGCGCGATCCTGAACATCTTGGTCATCGTGCGGGCATGTAGCGAGACGGCGGCACACCCTCAACCGAGCCGGTTCGTTAGAAATCGCCCAAACCCAGTGGTGTCTGCGAACGCCCGGCCCGACTCAGCGAGTGCGATCGGCCAGCGCGGATTTCACATCGGGAGGGGCACGGAAAATGCCCCGAACCTGCACCGATTCGATTACCTCACGCGCAAGATCGGCGTCGACGTCTTCACCGAGCGACAGCAGTCCGATCACCCGTATGCCAAGGCGGACCTCCGATTGGCGCAGCTGCTCCAGCGCGCTGCGGCCGTAGGAGAGCGCCCCAATGACGAAAGTATCCCGAGCGGCAACTTCCCTGATCGTGTCTCCATGACGGAGAAGCTGGTTTTGAATCGCTAGCCGAATGAACTCGGCGCGGTTGGCATAGAAGCCGTGAGCGACGAGCACTTCGATCTGACCGAGGTCGACGGGACCAATGTTGACGGTGAGCTTTTCGAGTTCAGGCATGGCACAGAGCCTCCTGAAACCATCTATACACCATCCGCTAAGATGGTCAAGTCCGAATTCCTACGTGCTCGGGGCTATTGCCAAATCTTCATTTCCATAGCAGCTTCGCTTCCGCTCGGGGCACGGGGGCTTTGATGGACGCATATACGTCGGTGCCGGCGGCGGAGGGCCGCGGCATCGAGTTCACGGGCGACTGGCGCGAATATCTGCCGATCGCCGTCACCAACGCGCTGCTCTTCATCTGCACGCTCGGAATCTACCGCTTCTGGGCTGCAGCCCGGCAGCGCCGCTATCT
>DASUIC010000021.1:0-2829 GCA_036273215.1 Sphingomicrobium sp. | reverse complement strand
GTCGAGGTTTACGGCAACCTCGCGACCGCATGGTCGGCGTACGACGGCAAAGCGGCCGACGGCAGCTTCCACGAGCGCGGAATCAACAGCTTCCAGCTGGTCAAGGTCGACGGCAAATGGCTGGTCGCCTCGATCCTCTGGCAGGAGGAGACGCCCGATTTCCCGCTGCCCGCGAACCTGACCAAGGGAAACAAATGAGCACAGAAACACTCACCAAGGGCTGGACCCGCGACCAGATGGCGGCGCGCGCGGCGAAGGAGCTGCGCGACGGTTATTATGTGAACCTCGGCATCGGCATTCCGACGCTGGTCGCCAACCACGTGCCGCCCGGAATGACCGTCACGCTGCAGAGCGAGAATGGAATGCTTGGGATCGGGCCGTTTCCCTACGACGACCAGGTCGACCCCGACCTGATCAACGCGGGCAAGCAGACCGTCAGCCAGCTTCCGCAGACCAGTTTCTTCGACAGCGCGACCAGTTTCGCAATGATCCGCGGCGGGCATATCGACCTAGCGGTGCTCGGCGGCATGGAGGTCAGCGAGAAGGGCGACCTCGCCAACTGGATGGTGCCCCGCAAGATGATCAAGGGCATGGGCGGGGCGATGGACCTCGTCGCCGGCGTCAAGAAGATCATCGTGGTGATGGAGCACACGTCGAAGAACGGCTCCCCCAAGTTCATCCCCGAGTGCACGCTTCCGCTGACCGGCAAGAACGTCGTCGACATGATCATCACCGACCTCGCCGTGTTCCAGCGGCCGGACCACGAGCACCCGTTCAAGCTGATCGAGCTCGCGCCCGGAGTCACCCGCGAGGAAGTCCGCGAGAAAACCTCGGCGAACTACGTCGAGTAAACGATCTCAGATTTTCAGGGGTGCGGCGTTGAGCCTCTGGGCCCGAATCGAGCCATGGCGGGCGAGCCGCACCGCGCGAGCGCTATTCTGGGCGGCGGCGCTGTTCGCCTTCGTCATGGCCGTGCTTCCCCATCCACCGCATATTCCCGGCAATCCGAACGACAAGCTGCAGCATATCGCGGCCTTCGTGACTCTCTCGCTGCTCGGCAGCTTCGCTTACCCAGCGACGGCGCTGATCGCGCTGCTGGTCAGGCTCTCGATTTTCGGCGCGGCGATCGAGTTGATCCAGGCGATCCCGGTGCTGCACCGCGACAGCGATTTCTGGGATTGGGTTGCGGACACGGTCGCCGTCGGCGCCGCCCTGCTGATCGTGCGCTGGTGGCGAACGCGGCCTAGTGCGTGACCGGCAGCGACTGGAGCCAGGTTACGACGGCTTCGGACAGCGCAATTCGATGATCCGAAAAGGAGTGATCGGTGTCCATCATGACCGGCGTGAGGCGGGCACCCGCCGACTTCATCGCGGTGATTATCGGCTGGTCTCTTTCGCCAATGCCGTAACGCGCGCCAACCATCAGCACTGGAAGGCCGCGCAGGCGATGCGCCGCCGCAACAAGGTCCCATTTTGAGCGATTGGCGACCACTTCATCGGCGACACTTTCGCGGCTCGCGCCATGGAGCGAATTGCCGAAATCGTCGAAGCCTCTGACCAGCTGATCGCGAGTGGCGGCGCCTTTGCTAGTGGCTCCCGTGGGATTCCAGGGATCGATCAGGATCAGCCCGTCGAGCCCGGTCGCTCCTGCCGCAGTCATCTCCGCCGTCGTACCGCCCATCGAATGCCCCGCAAGGACGATATACCGCGGGTCGATTCCGAACTTCGCTCCCGCCGGGGACCGCGCGAAGTCGAGCGCGGCTGTCGTGTCCTCCATTGAATTGCTGATCGAGAAATTGCCGGGAGAGCCCCAGGCGCCTCGATAGGTGAAGGTGAGCACGTCCCAGCCGGCGCGGCGGATCGCCTGGGCGAGATCGAGATTGCGTTCGTTGCCCGGCAAGCCGTGCATCAGGATCACCGTCGGGTGCGGCCCCTTGCCGCTCGCGACGAACAGGAGCGCGTTCATCCCCACGCCGTGCGAAGGTATCAGCAGCTGCTGAATGTGAGCGGGGAATGCATTGTCCCGCGGCGGATCGACGATGGCGACGTTCGCGCCCGGTGCAGCTCCGGGACTCGGCGCACCGATTGCGAGCAGCGCCGCTCCGACCAGAAATAGCACACGCATCGGCCGCCTCCCCCTAGCGAATCGTCGATCCCTACTCTCTTCCACGCCGCTGTCCATGCGCTGGACGGAGCGCCCTTGGCTGCCTATCTCCGCCGGCACATGGCTGAAAGAGACGCATGACCCAGTTCGACGACCGCGAGCGCGCTTTCGAGAACAAGTTCGCGCATGACGAGGAGATGAAGTTCCGCATCACAGCGCGGCGCAACCGCCTGCTCGGCGAATGGGCGGCGCGGCAGATGGGCCTGTCCGAAGCCGAGACCGAGAGCTACGCCAAGGACGTCGTCCGCTCGGACTTCGAGAATGCCGGCGAGCATGACGTGATCCGCAAGGTGCTGGGCGACCTGACCTCGGCCGGGGTGGACATCGATGAGGAGAAGGTCCGCCACGCGCTGCGCAACAAGGAGATCGATGCGCGGCGGCAGATCATCGAGGCGACCAATCTCTGATGGCCATGCAGGCCTCCGAGATTGAACGCCTGATCCGCGACGGCATTCCCGACGCGGAAGTGACGATCCGCGACCTTGCCGGCGATGGCGACCATTATGCCGCGCGCGTCGTCAGCCGCAGCTTTCAAGGGATGAGCCGGATCCGCCAGCACCAGGCGGTCTATTCGGCGCTTGGGGGGCGGGTTGGGGGAGAGCTTCACGCACTGCAGCTCGAAACCGCGGTGCCCGAACCGGAGAAGACCAGTGAGTGACGCAACA
>DASUIC010000020.1:0-3339 GCA_036273215.1 Sphingomicrobium sp. | reverse complement strand
AACAAGGGTGCGACCGCCATCGAATACGGTCTGATTGCGGCCCTCATCGCCGTTGCGGCGATCGGCGCGATGACCAGCATCGGCACGCACCTGAGCACGACCTTCAACAACGTGTCGAGCTCGCTGAAGTAAGCTTCGGCTTCTTCTGCTAATTCGGAAGCGGCGGTGCCGAGAGGCGCCGCCGCTTTCTTATTGTGCTCTCTCGGTCGCTTCAGCGCTGCCGCGCCGCTGCCGCCGCCGGCTGGAGCGTCGTCGTGGTAGTGGTGGTCGGCGCATAGACCGGATCGTTCTGCGCCGTGCGCGGCGGTGGGATGCGGTGCACAATGTGCGGCGTTACGATGATGTAGAGCTCGGTTTTGGATTGAGTGCTCCGGTCGGTACGGAAGGCCACGCCGAGGAGAGGGATATCGCCCAGCAAGGGGACCTTCGACTTGGTGTTGATCGTCTCGTCCTGCGTGAGACCGCCGATTACGAATGACTCGCCATCGCGGACCGTCGCGGAAGTTTCCGCTTCACGCTGGCTGATGGTGGGATAGCCCTGGCTGGTCCCGGTCACGCTCGACACGACCGCGAAGACATGGCTCGAGACCCAGCCGTCGCCGCTCACCCGCGGAGCAATCTGGAGGGTCACTCCGACGTTCACATATTGAACCTGCTGCGAAACGCCGTTGACCCCGGACAGAGCGATCGAGGTGAGGATCGGAAGCGCATCGCCAGTGATGATCTTCGCGGTCGATCCGCTCTGGGCGGAGATCCGCGGCCGGGAGACGATCCGGCCATTGCCCTTCTGGATCTGGGCGTAGAGCGCCGCCTGGAAGCCGATGCTCGTCACGTGGCCCGAACAACCCCCGCCCAGCGAGTCGCACCCCTGGAGAGGCACTCCCGGAAGGATCGCCTCTCCAGAATGGATGCTGACCGCGCCGATCTGGCCGTTGGCGTTGTTGAAATCGATTCCGAGCGCCTTGAGACCTTGTTCAGTCAGCTCGACGAACTGCGTTTCCAGGACGACGCTGTCGACGGGGATGTCGATCGCCGCGATCTCCTCCTTCAGCTGCGCGATCCGCTCGGGGGAGCCCTTCAGCCAGATCGCATTCAAGCGGCGGTCGATTCCAATCGAGGCGTCGACCGACTGGCCCAGCGGGTCGTCGTTCGCGCCCGGCGCCTGGGTCTGGCTCTGCGGCTGGTAGCTGGTGCCGGTGAGGCTGTTGGAGCCGAATTGCGGCTCGCTGGGAACGAAGACGTCGTTCGACTTCACCGTCTGACCGTCGGTGAGAAGCCCGACGACCTCGGATACGTCAGCATATTTGAGCGGCACGAGCGCAAAGTCCTCGGGCAGGTCGTCAGGAGGCGGGAGTCCCGCGTCCGCGTCGTTGCCGTAATGAATCGACGAGGCCGACGTGGATTTGCCGGTGCTGACCGTGATCTCGATCGTCCGGTCGCCAGTCTGAACGCCGGCCACTGTCGCCGCCTGCGAGACTCCGAAGCGGAGGATGAGGACCGTGTCCTCCTGCTCGAAGCTGATGTTGCGCACCAGTCCCTTCATGTTGGGCGGCTGGACGGCGCGCGGTCCGCGCGTCGTCAGCGCGAACCCGATCGCCGGCTGCGTCGGCTGTCCGGCGATCGGCGCGAAGCTGGTGACCTTCGGGTCGAACGAAAGCTCGAAGCGCGATTCCGACGGCGTTTCGCTGAGCAGGCGGACCGTGGTCAGCACTGCCGGATTAGGAATAGGCTGGAGCTGGGCTGCGGTGGCCGTCGTGCTCATGGCGGCGACGAGCAGCAACGCGCAGAGTAGCTGCGCCCAGCCCCGCCTCGCCAGAACGAATGCCTTCAAGATTCTTCCCCCGCCCCATGAAGTGTCGGACTTTAAAGGAAAATTGTCTGACTTACACATGAATGTGCGGACGTCTTGCGACGCCCGCACAATCTTTCTTAGTCGCTCGACCGGTTAGAAGGCGGTCGTGCCGTCAGGCGTTCCGAGACCCGTCGGCCCGTCGTAGCCAACCTCGCCGGTGCAGAGATAGGTGCCGCCGCAGTTACCATTGCTGCCGCTCGTCACGTCGAACAATGCAGTCGTGTTGCTGTAGGGATTCGAACCGTAGCTCGCGGTCGTACCCTTCGCCCCGTAAATTCCGGCCACCAGCGGCGCTGCGACGCTGGTTCCACCGAACACCATCCAGCCGGAACGGCGGGCGTTGATCGGGCCGTACATCGCAATGCCCGTGTTCGGGTCGGCGATCGCTGAAACGTCGGCGACGGTCCGCTTGGCGCAGAGGCCATCATGCTGCCACGTCGGCTTGGCATAAAGAGCGCTGCAGCCGCTGCCCGCGCCGTTCCACACCGTCTCGCTCCATCCGCGGCTATTGCTCGCACGGACCAGGCTGGTCCCGCCAACCGCGGTCACGTGCGGCGAGGATGCCGGGAACTGGACGCCATAGCCGCTGTCGCCAGAGCTGACGGTGATCGCCACTCCCGAATGGTTGAAGTCCGCCTCGTAGCTCGAGGTGCCGCTTTCGCTCCCGCCCCAGCTGTTGGAGACCGCGTTCGCATGCAAAGCGGCATAGTTCGAAGCCGCCGACAGGTTGTTGATGAAGTCGTTCGTCGATTCGACGAGCAGGAGATGGCAGTTCGGGCACATCGCGCTTGCCATCTCGAGGTCGATCGCTGTTTCCTGTCCCCAGCCGGTGTCCGCCTTAGGATAGCTCGTCCCGCCGTTCTGGTTCACCTTCTTGAAGCAACCGTTGGCGGTGGTGCAGGGCGGAAGGCCGAATTTGGACCGATACACTCCGAGGTCGCTTTCCGCGCTGGGATCGCCAAAGGCGTCGACGACCGCAATGGTGTAGCCGGCGCCGCCGCTCCCACTGACCTTGTAAGCGCTCTGCAGGTTCAGCGGACTATATCCCGCTGGCGCTGTCGAAGCGTTGCGTGTGATTGCCGGGTGACTCTCGAGGATATTGCCCCGCGCATCGGTGAGCACTTTGGCGAAGCATCGGCCGACACCCGGCACCTGGACGTCGCCGCACACGTTCCGCGCGAAAACATGGCCATATTGCCTGACGCGTCCCAGCGAAGTCGCCGACGCCGATGTCGCAGACACACCCAGGAACATCGCGAGCGCGACCGCGCCCAACTTGAACAAATTCATGACAGCCCTCCACAATCCCCAACAGGGGGACTTGGATGCTGCCATTTAAAAGATGAATTGCAAGTTACATCTGTAACTTAGCTGCTGCGGCACAGCGTGTGTGACGCTCAATGGCGCGAAGTGGGACGGAAACCGAGTGCATCGGTGTACCGGTCCTCCTTCGCTCCTGCGGGCTTCGGAGAATGGTGGAGCCGAGG